>SBFI01000443.1 GCA_006227875.1 Acidobacteriota bacterium | reverse complement strand
GAGATGCGCGAGGCCGCAGAGGAGCTTTTTGCCGACAGCGATCTGTTTACCAGCGTGGCGGGCAGCGCTGAAGAGACGACCCTGCCCGCCGGGAGCGTGGAGCTGGTGGCCGCCGGACAGGCCTTTCACTGGTTCGATCCCCAGCGGGCACGACCGGAGCTCGAGCGCATTCTCCAGACCGGCGGCTGGGTGACCCTGATCTGGAATGACCGGCGCAAGACCTCGACGCCTTTTCTGCAGGCGTACGAGGAGCTGCTGCTGACCTGGGCAACCGACTATCGGGAAGTGGACCATACCCGGATCGGGCAGATCGAGATCGAGTCTTTCCTGGGTCCCGGCGAGGTCGCAACCGCTACCTTCGACAATCGCCAGAGCTTCGGCTACGAGGGCCTCGAGGGACGCCTCCTCTCTTCTTCCTACTCCCCTGCCGCCGGTCACCCGAAACACCGGCTCATGGTCGAAGCACTGAGATCGATCTTCGACACCCACCAGACCGAGGGCCGGGTCACCATCGAGTACGACACCCGGGTCTATCTTTACCAGATGTAGCTCTTGGCGACAGCCCGTTTGTCGCGGCCCGCCAGGATGTGGAGGACCCGGATCTTCTTGAGCGTCACCGGCGACAGCGAGGCCAAAGGGATGTGGAGAAGCTGCTTCCTCTGGGCGGCGGCATACCGGCGCAAACGCTCGATCGGTGCCTCGGCGGCGACATGGACCACGATCTTTTCCAGGCTGTAGTCGATCGCCGCCATGGTCAGGACCTCGCCCTTGTCGCGGGCGAAGCGGTAGTCACGATCGTGCCAGACGTCGAACAGCCGCCCGCGGGGCAGCGTCAGCATAAAGCCGCCATAGGTCGCCCGCATGATCCCCGGACCGACCACCTGCTCGGCCGGGCTGGTGGAGTAGAAGGCCATATCCGATTCCTGATCGTGCTCACCCAACCAGGTCATGGTGAAGGGAAAGAGATCATTGGCGTGATCGCGATCGAAAATGACCACTACCGAGCCCGCCTCTCCGGCGACCCGGCCGTACTCCTGGACATAGACCTTTCCCTGATGGATGTTGCGTAGGGTCTCGCGAATGTCGATGCCGTCCAGAAGACTGGTGGCAAAGGGCTCGACCCGGCGTCGCTCGACCGAGAGGATGGAAATGGCTTTTTGCTGCAGAAAGCGGCCATAGTCCTCGATCACCAGATCCTCGGGGGGATGAGAGCAGAGACCCTCGGCATCGAAACCCCGCAACCAGTCGGCCGGATCCTCGGGCTGCGGCCGCTCCCGGATCGGCAGCGCCACCGGGCGCTGCTTGACACGAAAAAAACGCCGTCGAAAACGGATTTTGCGGCTGCCGAGATCGAGCTCCGAGCCCTCGATGCGAGCGGTCTCGATCTCCGCCTGCTGCTGCTGCCAGGGGTAGGTGCGGGCGGCGTCGAAGAGCTCCCAGGCCAGGTTGTCGTCCCCGACCCCCCGCGCCGCCATCACCCACTCGTAGAGCCCCGGCACCAGCTGTCCCTGGACCCGTGCGCAGCGCTCGGCGTAGTCGAAGAAAAGCCGTCGTTGCCAGGGTCCCGTAGTCTCCCCCGTCTGCTCCTGGTAGGAACCGGTTCCCACCTTCCAGACCACCCGACCGAGGGCCCGGCGATCGGGAAAGGGTCTATCCCCCCAGGCCTCGCGGGTCCCATGTCGGTGCGCGTAGTCGAGAAGCCGCCGCCGTCGCTCGGCCTCCTCCTCTCCGCCCTGACCGGCGATGACACGCAGACCAAAGCGGACCACCGAAACCCGTCGTGAGAGGGTCTCGTCGAGCTCGGTGTCGGCGACCGGCTCACCACTCCGCAACCGCTCCCAGACGGCGTGCGCCAGCGGCGCGTCGGGGAGCAGACCGGTGAGGCTCTCGGGGTGTAGGTGTCGGAGATCGATCGCGGTCCGGCTCACCCGGGCAAAAGGGTGGGCCACCGGTCGGTTGACCGCCGCCGCCAGCCGCTGGCTGTGCGCGGCGCCGACCAGCGCCAGCAGTTCTCCACCCGCCAGCTTGTCGCGGGCGCTGACGGTATGAAACGCCATCCCCGCCTCCCGCCGGCGATCCGACTCGGCGGCAGGCTCGGCGTCACTTGTCGCCGCGAGCAACCCCAGGTAGGCCTCCGCTCCCAGATTCCAGATCGAATAGGGGTCGGGGACCGGATCCCGGTGCTCCTCGCGGTAGGGCAGATCCGGGTCGACAAAAGACACCGGTCGTTGCCGCTCGGCGGCCCAACGCAGGGCCTCGACAAACGGGTCGCCCGGGACCACCACCCACACCAGAGCGTCCTCACCCGGCTCCTCGGAAACGATGAGTGAGATCCTGGGCAGCCGCTGCACGGCTTTCTTGACCGGCTCCGCCAGAGTCGTCGGCAGCTCGAGCGCCACGCCCGCCGGCTCGAGCTGGTCCAAGACGGCCCGCACCACCGCAGTCATCTCCAACCGCTCGTGGACCACGGGCAGGATGCGGATACCGGGAGCCGCCGTCGGGGCAAGCGTGTCGAGATCGAGGGGTGCGGGGCCGCGACTCACCAGAGATCGAATTCCTCCAGCTCGTCGTCGCCGACCGAGAGCTGGAGAGCACTGCGGACGGCCGTCTCGGCATCGCTCACTTCGCCCCGGCGCAGTACTTTCATGGCGTAGCGCACCAGGTTGATGCCGTCGCGCACCGTATAGCGGAGATCGTGCTCGTGGGCCTGGCGCAGAAAGGAGAGCACATACTCCAGCACCTCGCCGTCGGCAAACGGCACCTGCGCCTCCAGGATCTCCCGTTCCTCGTCTTCCTCCGGAAAGTCGACATAGATCTGGGGCATGAGGCGCGAGTGGATGTACTCCGGAATCTCGTAAGTCGAGGCGTCCTCGTTCATGGTGGTGACGAAACGGAAATCGGGGTGAGCCGGGATGCGCACACCGGCTACCAGGCTCTCGACGTAGCGTCGGTGATCCAGCATCGGCGCCAGCGATGCCCAAGACTTCTCGCTCATGCGGTTGCCTTCGTCGAGGATCAGGGCCCCACCCCTTACCATCGCGGTCACCAGCGGTGAGGCCATGTAGCGGATCCCACCGTCGGGTGCCAGCACCGGTGAGACGATCAGATCTTCGGGGCGGGTGTCCATGGTGGCCTGGGCGATGTAGATGCCGAGACCCAGCTCGCGGGCCGCGGCACAGGCGAGCGTCGTCTTGCCCACCCCCGGCTTGCCCAACAACCTCGGATTGAGCGGCAGGTCGGTCTCCTCGATCCGCGACCAGGCCGCCAACAGCTGGATCAGCACCTCCCGCTGACCGACCCAGGGCGGTATCTCCTCGATCGGTGAGCCGAGATAGATCGTGACTCCGTCGATGGTGATGCTGTCGAGCTCGCTCATGGTGGTCCTGCCAGTTCTCCCTCCGGGTCGCTGGCCCTTATTGTGTCACCTTACGGCCAACGCGCCGGCCGACGGATCCTGCGATGTCTCCCCGTTGAGTCTCCCGATGCTCGCTCCGGGTGCGCGCGGGCGATCCACCGATGCGGTCGGCTGCGGCGCCCGGCGGCGCCCGCAGAGCCGCTTCGCTTCC
>SBFI01000404.1 GCA_006227875.1 Acidobacteriota bacterium | reverse complement strand
GGCACCATGTCGGCCAGCGGACATTTCGAGACCCACCGGCTGCTGGTCAAGCACGACAACCAATATCAGCCCCCGGGCGAGGGTGAAGAGCTCGATATACAGGAGATGATGAAGAGCATGCAGTTCGAGCTCGAGAAACAGGCCCAGGAAGCCGAGGAGAAGGGGGACGACGCTTGATCTCCCAGCTCGGGCAGGCTCTCGTCCTGCTGGCAGTCCTGACCTGCGCGGTGGGTGCGCCGATTGCCTTCTTGGCCGGCGCCTATCGCTCGCAGAAAGGTCTGGCCTGGTCGCGAAAACTGGCTCTGGCCTTTGGGTTGTGGATGTTTCTCGCCACCCTGGCGATGGAGTACGCGCTCATCACCCATGATTTCTCGGTCTCCTATGTGGCCAGCGTCGGCTCGCTGGCCACACCGCTCCACATCACCATCGTCTCGCTCTGGTCCTCGTTGGAAGGATCCATTCTGTTCTGGGGTTGTGTGCTCGGGCTCTTTACGGCCGCCGTCGCCGTACTCCAACGCCGCGGGCACGAGGACTACCTGGCCTACACCCTGGGCACCCTATTCTGTATTGGACTGTTCTTCAGCTTTCTGATCGCCAGTGCGGCCAACCCGTTCGCCCCGACCCAGCCACCGATACCGACCGATGGCCCCGGCCCCAACCCACTGCTGCAGAATCACCTGCTGATGATCATCCACCCGCCGATGCTCTATCTCGGCTATGTGGGGATGAGCGTGCCCTTTGCCATGGCGGTGGCGGCGCTGTTGCGCGGTCAGCTGGGCCCGACCTGGCTCTTGCCGCTGCGCAATTGGCTGCTGGTGCCGACCTCCTTTCTCACCCTCGGCATCATGCTGGGCGGCTGGTGGTCCTACGAGGTCCTGGGCTGGGGAGGCTACTGGGCCTGGGACCCGGTGGAGAACGCCTCCTTTCTGCCCTGGCTGACCGCCATCGCCGCGCTACACTCGGCCATCGTCCAACAGCGCCGCGGGACACTCAAGGCCTGGACCACGATCCTCGTTCTGATCACCTTTCTGCTGACCATCCTGGGGACGTTTCTGACTCGATCGGGTGTGGTCAATTCGGTCCACTCCTTTACCCAGAGCCCCATCGGGCCGCTCTTCCTGATCTTTCTGGGCATTTGCCTGGTGGCCTGTGTGATTCTGCTTACCCTGCGGATCGACACCCTGGTCTCGGAGCCATCCGAGGACTCGATCGTCGCCCGGGAGGGGGCCTTTCTACTCAACAACAACCTCCTGCTGGTAGCCGTCATGTTCACGGTGCTGATCGGGACTCTGTTTCCCATCATCGCCGAGGCGGTGCGGGGGATCAAAGTCAGCGTCGGTGAGCCCTATTTCAACCGCATGTCGGTGCCGATCTTTTTGGGTCTGCTGCTCTTGATGGGTATCGGCCCCGCCCTGCCCTGGGGCCGCAGCGACCCCGCGACCCGCCGGCGCGTCCTTTTGTGGCCGTTGCCGGCAGCGGCTGTGGCCGTAGTCCTGGCCTTCATGCTTGGTGTCCGCAACGGCTATGTACTCTTTACCTGTGCTTTGGCCGGCTACGCCCTGTGGGTGACGTTGAATCAGGTACTGCGGCCGGTGTGGCTGCGCTCGCGCAAGGGTGAGGCACTTCCCCGGGCCCTGGGAACCGTCGCCAGCCGAACACCCCGCCGGCTGGGGGCCTACCTGGTCCACTTTGGGGTGATCCTGACCTTTGTCGCCATCGCCATCTCCTCCACCTATCAAACCGACAGCGAAGCCAGTCTGGCACCGGGCCAAAACATGTCGGTCGGCGGCTACGACCTGACCTTCAACGAGCTCGAGGTCGAGCGGGCTCCCCACCGCACTTCGCAGCGCGCCATCATCGATGTCAAGCACTCTGGGCGAGCCAAGGGGACCCTGGCGCCGGCGCTGAACCAGTATCCGACCCAACGGGAGCCGATGGGCACACCGGCGGTCAAATCGACCCTCACCCACGACCTCTATCTGACGGTGATGAACATCAGCACCAACGGTCGAGTCGGTATCCGCGCCATCGTCACCCCGGCTGTCTACTGGATCTGGATCGGTGTCCTGGTCATGGTCGTCGGCACCGCCATCTGTCTGGTGTCACCGGCACCGGTGGGGGCGCCTGCTGTTGGGGCGCAGCGTGAAACGGAGGCCGCGACTCCATGAACCGCACCGCGCTCATCGTCGGTGTCCTGGTGATCACGCCTCTGCTGATCTTTCTGGCGCTTTCGTTTCGCTCTGATCCCCGGGATATCGAATCACCGCTGATCGGCAAGACCGCTCCACTGTTCACCCTCCAGGATCTGGACGGTAACGTCTACAGTCTCGAGGAGCTGAGGGGCCAACCGGTGGTGATCAATTTCTGGGCCACCTGGTGTCAGCCCTGTATCGTCGAGCACCCGGTGCTGGTTGCCGCCTCCCGTCGCTACGAAGGTCGGGTCACGTTTCTGGGTGTCATCTACAACGACAAGCCCGAGCTTATTCGGAAATTTGTCCGACAGATGGGTGCCTGGGGACCTTCGCTCATAGACGAGGACGTCAGTGTCGCCATCGCCTACGGGGTCTACGGTGCGCCCGAGACCTTTTTTATCGACGCTACCGGGACCATCGTCGACAAGGCCACGGGAGCCGTTTCACCCCAGTATCTGGTCAACCTGCTCGAGGGCATGCTTTCATCATGACAACGATCAACCGCCCGCTGCTGCTCTTCGCGCTTCTCCTGACCGCCCTGGGAGCCATCTCCGCTACCGCCCAGCCCCAAGCGCTGGGGGTCGAAGGCCAGGCTCTGATCGGTGAGCCCAAAGGACGGCCCCTGAGCGGTGAAGAGCTCGAGCGGGTGACCAACGAGGTCTCCAGCCTGATGCGCTGCCCGGTTTGTCAGGGTCTCTCGGTCGCCGATTCACCGACGCCGTCGGCGGTGGCGATGAAGGAGGAGGTACGCCAGTTTCTCGCCGCCGGCTATACCGAGACCCAGATCCTCACCTACTTCGAGCAGTCCTACGGTGAGTTCATCCGCCTGGAGCCGAAGGCCAAGGGCTTCAACCTGCTGGTGTGGATCCTGCCGATCGCCGGTCTGCTGGCCGGGTTGGCCCTGGTGATGAGGAGAGTCAAGCAACCCGCTGCAACGGAAGCCCAGGATGATGCTCCGACCACCGTCGACCCCGACCTCGAGGTCTACCTGGAGCAGGTCCGCCGCGAGGTGAGCTCTTGAGTATCTGGATACCAGCGCTCCTGGTCCTCGCCGTCGGTCTCGCCGGTGGCCTGTGGGCGGCCTTCCAGATCCGCCGGCAGGGCCAGGCGAGCAAGGCCAGCGTCGACGCCGACGTGCGTCTGAAGATCGCTGATCTCGAGAATCGGCGGGACGAGCTCTACCAGCGACTGAGGAGAGCGGAGGAGGAGAAGGCCGACCCCGGCGACCGCCGCGAGCTGGAGCTTGCAGCCGCCCGCACCCTGCGTGAGCTGGACGAGCTGCGGGGGAGTATTCAGGCCCAACCGCTACCGTCGGCAAAGCCTGCCGCCGCACCCCGGGCGACACCGGCCACGGCCAGCCTCGGAACGCGTCATCCGGCCCTGGTCGGTTTCGCTTTTGGCGCCGGCCTCGTTCTGCTGGTCGGCGTGCTGATCTATTTCGCCCTCCGCGACGCCAAGCCCGACGCGCAGCCTGGAGCTCAGGTACCGGCGCCGCAGGGCACCCAGGGCGAGCCGCCACACCAGGCGACGGCGCCGGTGCCACCCGAGCTCGCGCAGCGAATATCCGAGCTGGAGGCACATCTGGCCGCCAATCCACAGGACCTCATGGCGCGCAAGGAACTGGCTCTCGTCCACATGGCGGCCGGTCAGTTGGTGGAGGCCTTCGAGCACGCCGGAGTGCTCCTACAGCAGAACCCGGATGATCCGGATGGTCTCTACGTGCACGGGGTCGTACGGTTGAGCATGGGGCAATATGCCGTCTCGGTCGAGCTCCTCGATCGCCTGCTCGCCCAATACCCGGATCACCCCGATGCTTTGATGTACCGGGGACTCGCTCTCCACCAGCTCGGGCAGACCGAGCAGGCAATGGACAGCTGGCAGTTGGGTCTGGAGATGGCCGGCGGCAGTCATCCCCAGATCGAAGAGCTGATCCTCATGGCCGAGCAGGGCCAGTTGGGAGCTCCGGAACCGGCAACACCGCAGCCGGCACCCGCAACTACGGCTCCACCTTCACAGGCCTCGCCGGCACCACCCACGGCGACCGACAGCTATGGCATGCGCATCGAGTTGGGCGACGTCGCCAGCCCCGGCGCTGTTCTCTTTGTCTTCCTGCGTACCGCCGAGGCGGGTCCGCCGATAGCGGCCAAGAGAATCACCCAACCTGCCTTTCCCCTCGATCTGGCCATGGGACCCGGCGACAGCATGATGGGAGCCGAGCTGCCGGCCACGGGCATCCTGGTGGCCCGGTTGGATGGTGACGGCGATGTGTCGACCACCGGGCCCGGCGACCTACAGGCGGAAGCGGAGGCGGTGATGGGGTCGACGACGCGGTTGGTGTTGGGGCAGTAAGCGTTCCACCTAGCCCGCCCAGGTCTTGAGGGCTTGAGGGTACCCCACCCGCCCAGCTCATCGGATGGGAGGGGGAGCCCCAAGCCCTCAAGCCCGGGAGGGGGAGCGGGGGGCCAAGCCCTCAAGCCCTTCTTAGTATCCCAGCGCCAACCGATCCGCCAGCAGCCTTGGCAGACCGGCCTCGATGATGCGCTCCTGGGCTTCGCCGACGGGGTACTCGATTCGGCGCAGCAGGACCATCTGCTCTTCACTGTCGTAGATCATGTAGGCGGCGCGCGGATCCCGG
>SBFI01000348.1 GCA_006227875.1 Acidobacteriota bacterium | reverse complement strand
CGGTCGCCGAGCGGGGTCTGGTACCGATCATCGACTCGGTGCGGCATGTCTCGGAGGCGGGTGCCGCTCTCGACCACATGGCAGCGGGCGACCAGTTTGGGAAGATCGTACTGAGTGCCGGTGCCAGGGCCGGTAAGTGGCCCGAGCCGGTCGAGTAGTATCAACGTCTTGCCGCGCTGCGCCAAACAGACCTACCCAAAAAGGTATCGACCGGCCCCACCCTAGAAGGTGTGGCGCGGATCTCTCTACGCACACATTCTCAAGGGAGCCTCGACAGCGGAGGTTCATCATGGATCAGGTTGACCATCAACACAGATCGACGGCATGCAAGTGCTCCAGGATGCGATTCGAGCCCCTCCTTGTCCGGACCGTACTGCTGTTATTGCTCGCGCTCTCTCCGCCGGTTGCAGCCGGCGCGGAAGTCGAGCCGAGCATTCCGACACCCGAGTCCGTTCTCGGCTACGCCCTGGGCGAGTGGGTCACCGATTACGCCGGGATGGTGCGCTACTTCTCCAAGCTCGCCGAGTCCTCACCGCGTGTGTTGTTCGACACCTATGGCGAGGACTACGAGCACCGCAGCCTCTACTACGCCGTGGTTTCTAGCGCGGCCAGTATCCAGCGCCTGGATGAGATAAAGGCCGCCACCAGACGTCTCAGCAATCCCAGGACGGTCGACGCCGCCGAGGCCGACGACCTCATCGAGAGCACACCCGTGGTTGTCTGGCTCAACTACAGCACCGATGGCGACGAGACGGCCGGGCTAGAGTCCGCGCTGATGATGGCCCACCACTTCGCCGCGGCCACTGACGAGGCGACCACGCGCCTGCTGGATGAGACCGTCCTGGTCATCACACCGGTGATGAACCCCTCTTCGCATGAGCGCTGGGCCTCCTGGTCGAACTCGTTTTCCGCGCTTGGTGGAAATGACGACCCGAATGCCATGGAGCACAATCCGCCCTGGGGTGTGCTCACCAACAACAACCACTACCTCGTTGATATCAATCGCGAGTCGGTGTGGGCAATCCAACGGGAGTCGTCCGCTCTGCGCGATCTCTACTACCAGTGGATGCCGGCGGTCTTTGTCGACCATCATGGTGAATACGACAACTTTGTCGGGCCCGGTTACAAGGAGCCGTTGAACCCTCTGTTCACCGATGCGCAGCGCCGCTGGCTCGACCGACTGGGTCGTGACATCGGTGAGAGATTTGGCGAGCACCAGTGGTCCTACTTTCCCTGGGAGACAGGGACCTTCTACCCCGGCTACTGGGAATCGATGGCCCTGCTCAACGGTGCCATCGGCTTCACCTACGAGACCATCGGCGGCGGCTACAAGGGTCTTCGCTTCCGCCGACCGGACGGCAGTGTCATCACTCTCGAGCTGGCGGCGCGGCAACACTTCGAAGCTTCGAAGAGGGTCATCGAGACCGCGGTCGCGTCCCGCCGGGAGCTGCTGTCCGACTTTGCCGGGTTCTTCCGCTCGGCCATGGAGCTCGCGGCTACCGGCCCCGAGCGCGCCTTTATCGTCGACCCCGACCAGGCTCCTGCGCGCGCCCGGCAGTTGTTGGAGATCCTCCTGGACAATCAGATCGAGGTCTATCGCACCACCGGTGAGCTCGAGCTGCGACAGGTATACGACTATGTCCAGGGGAGGTCGGGGGCGAGAACCTTCCCCGCCGGTGTCTATGTCACCCCGGTCGACCAGCCTCGGGCCCGGCTCCTTCTGACTCTAATGCGGCGGAATCTCGAGCTGCCCGAGTCGACCCTCGAGGCGGCCGAGGAGTTCCGCCGGCGACAGGAGACGGCGGGCTTCTACAACCCCAAGATCGACAAGACGACCTACCTCTTCTACGACGTCACCGCCTGGTCGCTACCGCTGACCTACAACGTCTCGGCCTTCTGGTCGGAGGAGTCGCCGGGCTCCGATCTCGAGCGGGTCGAAACGATCGAAGAAGCAGCGGTCGCGCTTCCCGAAAAGCCGGCGAAGTACGGTTACCTCTTCCCCGGCCATGGCAACTCGGCGATGGCGCTGCTCGTCGATCTCCTGCAACAGGACCTGATCGTCAACGTCGCCTGGGCGGGCACGACCATAGGTGGTCGCGCTTTTCCACGCGGGTCGCTGCTGATCCGCAACGAGCGCAATCCAGAGGTTGATCTGCTGTCCGTGCTGAGTGGCGCAGCCCGTCGGCATGGACTCGATCTCCATGGCCTTGACACGCCTCACTCGGACAGCGGTCCCAGCTTGGGCTCGGATCAGTTCGTCTGGGTCGAGAAACCCAAAATCGCGGTGCTGGCCGGCGATCCGGTGAGCACACGCTCCTTTGGCGATCTCTGGTTCACCCTCGAACGTATCTACGGGCTTCCGTTTACCGCCATCTACAAGGAGCAGCTCGACGCCAAAGTTCTGAATGAGTACGACGTACTCGTTCTCCCCAACGGCTGGTACGCCGAGAGCACCTTTACCGAGGAGTGGGTGGGGGCGCTCAAGAACTGGATCGAGCAGGGAGGAACGTTGGTCTGCCTCAAAAACGCGGCCAAGTGGGCGGCGCATCCCGAGCGCGAGCTCTCGGCGGCACGACTTCGCGACACCAAATGGCCACCCGACCCCTTAGAAGGAAACGAGTCCCGTGAGACCGTGGCAGTCCCCGGTTCCATCTTGAGGGCCGAGCCCGATCCTCACCACTTCCTGGCCATCGGCTACGAGGGGCCGACACCGGTGCTCGTCCGATCCAACTTGGCCTTCGAGCCCGACTCCGCGATTGCAGCACCGCTCAGCTTTGCCGACTTGAGCAGACTCCATCTCGCCGGCTTCGCCTATCCCGACTCGCTCGAGCGCCTCGCCGGCACGCCCTACGCGCTCGCAGAGCGGATCGGTGAAGGGCATCTCGTGCTCGTCCTCGACGACCCCAACTTCCGTCTCTACTGGCAGGGTCTCTCCAGACTGTTTCTCAACAGTCTGGTGCTGAGCCCCAGTTTCTGACCATCACCGCTACCGATCCGATGTTCCTCATCCAATCAGCTTGTTGCGGAGGAGAAACCAGACCATGAGAACCGCTCGTGTCACCCTTCTGTTGGGACTCGGGACTCTACTTCTCGTCGTTCCGGTTATCGCGGCCCAGGAGACCTCCGAGGCCGCCGAAGCGACGGGGCCACGGACACTCACCGTCGACGACTATTTTCGGATTCACGAGGTCGAGGACCCGCAGATCAGTCCCGATGGCGAATGGGTCGCCTACAGCGTCACCAAGTACGATCTGGAGGCGGACGAATCCGGGTACCGTGTCTGGATGGTACCCGCTGCCGGCGGTAAGGCCGAGCCCTTGACCGCCGAAGGAACAGTGGGTTCGAGACCGCCCCAACCAGGATGGAGTCCCGACGGCAAGTACCTGGCCTTCCTGGCAAAACGCGATGGCGAAACGAGACAGGTCTGGGCTCTCTTTCGGCATGGAGGTGAAGCCATCCAGCTGACCGATACGGCCCAGGACGTCGAGTCGTTCGAGTGGTCCCCAGATGGCAGCCGAATGGTCCTCGTGCTCCAGGACCCGACACCCGCAGAAGTAAAGGCCAAAGAAAAGAAGGACCAAGGTG
>SBFI01000040.1 GCA_006227875.1 Acidobacteriota bacterium | reverse complement strand
GGGCCGGAAGCGAAGCGGCTCTGCGGGCGCCGCCGGGAGCCTGAGCCGACCGCCCTGGTGGATCGCCCGCGCGCACCCGGAGCGAGCATCGGGAGCCTCGACGGGGAAGACGTCTCAGAAGGATTGGCCGGCACGGAGACCGGCCGCTTCGTAGGTCGGGATCTACGCCTGCGGTTTTCTTGCGACCAGGATTCGGGAGTGGGTGGCCACGTTTTCCAGGCTCTCGAAGACCAGGCCGGCGTCTTCCAACCACTGCTGGACCTCTTTGGCGGTGTAGGAGTCACCGCCCTCGGTGCTCACCAGCATGTTGACGGCGAAGACGGCGCCGCCGGCGGGGGTGAGACGGTCGGGGTCGAGGAGGAAGTCCTTGACCGCCAGGCGACCACCGGGCTCGAGAGCCTCGGCGCATCTGACTAGGAGTTTTCGATTCGCCTCCTTCGAGTAGATGTGGAGGAGGTTGGAGATAAAGATGAAGTCGTACGGGCCGCCCAGGTCGTCGACAAAGGCGTCACCGGTCCGTACCGAGACCCGATCCCGGAGATTCTGTCGGGCTATGTTGGCCGCGGCGACCTCGAGTGTCTCCGGTGAATCGAGGATGACGGCCTGGAGCTCGGGGTTGGCGCCGGCAAAGGCCAGGGCGTAGACACCCGGGCCGCCGCCCACATCCAAAAGCCGTCGCACACCGGTGAGGTCGAGCACCTCGCAGGCCGATTCGGCGGCCAACCGGCCGACGTCGGCCATGGCGCGGGCAAAATCGCGACCATCTCCGCGCAGACGGCTGTCGATCTCCTCTTCGGGTACCGGCTGCCCGGTGCGGACGACGTCGTAGAGCTTCGACCAGCGTTCGTACAGCTTGGCCGCATGCAACAGCATGGCGCTTCTCGACTTGGGAGAGTCGGGGAGGAGGAATTCAGCGGCCAATTCGCTATTGCTGTAGACACCATTGGTCTTGTCCAGCAGCTCCAGCGAGGCCAGGGCGTCACAGAGGATGCGGGTTGCCCTCGGGTCGGTGCCCATCTCGGCCGCCAGCGCGGCCGCCGACAGAGGGCCCTTTCCCAGAGCGGTAAAGAGACCCAGCCGGTTGGCGGTGAGCAGGATCTGGCTCGCTTTGTAGCCCGAGGCGATCTCGTCGACGGGGTCCGATAAGCCCTTGTTCATTCTCGCCCAGTCCCTGGTCAGGAGCTCTTTAGGTCTTATGACTCTCGGGAAGCGAGAGCTTCGGCTCGATTGCGGTAGAGATCGGGATCCACAACCTGCGCCATCTGCTCGACGGGCATTTCGATCCCCAGAAAGTCTTTGATTCGCTGGGCCTGCTCGAGCGGGTTGGTGAGCACGTCGCGGTAGTGGATCTCCAGCGCCTCGAACTGGGGGTTGTGTTTGAGCAGGTAGTTGGTCTTCCACAGGTCGGACTCGAACAGCTCCACCATTCGCTCGTCGTCGGTGGCCGAGCTCTCACCCCGTCGCTCCAGCATCTTGCTCTGTGACGCCAGGATCTCCTCGAGATCTCGACGCATCAAGAGGACTTTGTAGTTGTGATTCCGCGGCAGCTCTTTTAGCAGGTAGGAGATGATCTTGACCCCTTTGCCGCGAAGGTCGTCTAGCCAGGACCATTCCTGTTCGCCGGCCAGGTCCTTGACCCGCTCGAACTCGAAATAGCCCTTGGGATTGTCCTCGTCCGCCGTGCGGACACCGTCGATGAGCAGAGGCACTCCCCCTGCCTCCAGCATCTTCATGGCCATCGACGTGCCCGAGCGGGGCAGACCGGAGACGACGATGATGGGTTGACCGTATCTCAGACGACGATAGATCTTGTGCAGTCGGGATGGCATACCGGTGACCTCGGATTCCTCATTGCCTCGATTTCGGCTAAGATTCGCCCGCCCGCCAAATAACGCTGAGCATCTACCGGCGGGAGGGCAGTCCAGAGTGTATTGAAATTATGCCCGCTCGCCGATTTGGCGGGTCGGCGCGGCGAGCCGGTGTATATAATACCAGCCCGCTACAGAGCATCCCGTGTCAGGATGCGTTTTCTCGAGATGAATTGGAGTCAATTGGGCCGTTGGTGATCGATAGCCGTATGCGTACTCATCAGAATCGTTATCGGGTGGTGGGGGTTGCAATCGCCCTGTGGACCCTGCTCACCCTCGTCTGGACGGCTGTCCCCGCCCAGGCCTATGTCGGACCGGGAGCCGGGATCGCCGTCGTCTCCTCGCTCTTCGTGGTTTTCACGACTATTGTCATCGCCATCCTGGCCCTCTTGACCTGGCCGTTTCGAATGCTCTGGAAGTTCATAAGACGGCGGCGAAAGAGGACCGGCAAACCACTCATCAAACGGTTGATCGTTGTCGGCCTCGATGGGCAGGATCCCCAGCTCACCGACCGCTTCATGGAGGAGGGCAAGCTGCCCAACTTCAAGAAGCTGGCCGAGACGGGAAGCTATCTGCCGCTCAAAACCACCTTCCCGTCGGTTTCGCCGGTTGCCTGGTCGTCGTTCTCCACCGGCACCAACCCGGCCAAGCACAACATCTTCGACTTCCTGGATCGCGACACTCGCACCTATCTGCCACTGCTCTCGTCCACCCATATCGGCTCGGTGGATCGTTTTGTAAAGATCGGGCGCTACCGGTTCCCGCGCGGCAAGCCGGAGCTTCGCCTGCTCCGCAAGTCCAAACCCTTTTGGACCATTCTGGGCGAGCACGATATCTGGAGCACCGTGCTCCGCGTGCCGATTACATTTCCGCCCGACCGGTTCTATGGCGCGCAGCTCAGCGCCATGTGTGTTCCGGATCTGCTGGGATCACAGGGCACGTTTCTGCTGTTTACGACACGTCCCTCGGGTGAGAAGTTCAAAGAGGGGGGCATGCGCATCCCGCTCGAGACCAACGGCGGGGGTTACGCGGCGAAGATCGAGGGTCCCGAGAATCTCTTCCTCGAGGGCAGCCCGCCAATGGAGATTCCCTTGAACCTGGAGGTCGACCGCGCGGCCCGGCGGGTTCGCGTTTCGATCGACGACGAAGCGGTCGATCTCGAAGAGGGAAAGCTGAGCGACTGGGTCAACCTGACCTTCAAGGCCTCGTTTGGCATGAAGGTGCAGGGGATCTGCCGGCTGATGGTGACCGAGATGGACGATCACGTCTCGCTCTACATGACCCCGATCAGTCTCGACCCCGAGAAGCCGGCGATGCCGGTGTCCCATCCGTCCTACTACGCTACCTACCTGGCCAAGAAGATAGGTCCCTATTCGACTCTCGGGCTGGCCGAGGACACCTGGGCGCTCAACGAGGATGTCACCGACGACGGCACCTTTCTCCAACAGACCTACGACATCGACAAAGAGCGGGAGAACATGTTCTTTGCCGCCATGAAGCGGCTGCGTCGTGGCTCGCTGGTGTGTGTGTTCGACGCCACCGATCGGATCCAGCACATGTTCTGGCGCTATCTGGAGGATGGGCATCCGGCGGCCCGGGGCAGGGAAGATGCCGAGCACCGTGACGCCGACGCCATCGAACAGCTCTATCTCCACAACGACGCCATGGTGGGTCGGGTGATGGAGAAGCTCAAGAAGGGTGATGTGCTGATGGTGCTCTCCGATCACGGCTTCACCTCGTTCCGCCGTGGTGTCAACTTGAACGCCTGGTTGCACGCCAACGGTTACCTGAAGCTCAAAGAGGGAGCCGACGGCTCGGAAGAGTGGCTGCGTGACGTGGACTGGTCCGGGACCCGAGCCTATGCGCTCGGTCTGACCGGGATGTTCCTCAACATTGCGGGGCGGGAGGCCGAAGGGATCGTCGAGCCGGGACAAGAAGCTGCCGCTCTCAAGGCCGAGATCATCGACAAGCTCAGCGGACTGCGGGACGAGGAGAAGGACGAAGTCGGTATCAACGAGGTATTCGACACGGCGGAGATCTACGAGGGGCCCTATGTGGGTAACGCTCCCGATCTGCTGATCGGCTACAACCGTGGATACCGGGTCTCCTGGGACTGCGCGACGGGAATGGTCAACGGTCCGGTCTTCGAAGACAACGTCAAGGCCTGGAGCGGAGACCACTGCGTCGATCCGCGAGAGGTACCCGGCGTGTTCTTCTGCAACCGCAAGATCGACGTCAAGAACCCGGCCTTGATCGACGTCGCACCCACCGCTCTGCGTCTGTTTGGAGTCGACGCCCCGGCCCATATGGAGGGCAAGAGTCTCTTCAAGGGCAAGGAAGAAGTCAGCTGATGAACAAAGTGAAATCTCTCATCCAGTCCACCTCCGAATGGCGGCGCGGCGCTTTGTCGGCCGTTCTCGGGCTGGTGGTGTTGTCCCTCCTGACGGGCTCCCTGGCCTGTGGGAATAGCGATTCGAAAACGGCCGGTGGCAAACGCGTCATCCTTCTGGGCTTCGACGGCATGGACTACGAGGTCACCACCCGTCTGATGGCCGAGGGCCGTTTGCCAAATCTCAGCCGTCTGGCCGAGATGGGCGGCTTCTCCTCGCTCGAGACCGCAGTGCCGCCACAGAGTCCGGTGGCCTGGTCCAATTTCATCACCGGTATGGACTCGGGGGGGCACGGTATCTACGATTTTGTCCACCGCCGTCCGGAATCGATGATGCCCTACCTGTCGACCAGCCACACGGAGGACGCCGACAAGCACTGGCAGTTTGGTGACTGGAAGATTCCCCTTGCCGGGGGCGAGGTGGAGCTGTTGCGGCGCGGGCAGCCCTTCTGGGAGGTGTTGGAAGAGGCCGGGGTGGAGACCACCATTATCCGCATGCCGGCCAATTTTCCACCCTCGGGAAAAGCAACCCGCGAGCTGAGCGGGATGGGAACACCCGATCTGGTGGGTACTTCGGGAACCTTCTCTTTCTACACCTCCGAGCTCTTTGCTTTCGAGGGGGAGGACATCAGCGGCGGTCATGTCTACGAGGTCTACCCCTACGACAACATGGTCGAAGGCACTCTGATTGGTCCCGACAATCCCTTTCGGATCGAGGAGGAGGAGCTGGAGGCTCCGTTCGAGGTCTATATCGACCCCGAAGAAGACCTGGTCAAGCTGGTGTTGGGCGACCAGGAGAGGATTCTGGCCGTTGGTGAGTGGAGTGATTGGCTGACGGTCGAGTTCGAGATGGCCCCAACGCAGACCCTCCCTGCCATAGTGCGGTTCTACCTCAAGCAGGCCCATCCCGAGCTCGAGCTCTATGCCAGCCCGTTGAACCTGGACCCCAAGAACCCGGCCATGCCCATCTCGACACCCGAGTCGTATGCCGCGGAGCTGGCCGAGGCGACGAGCCGGTACTACACCCAGGAGATGCCGGAGGACACCAAGGCTCTGAGCGGTGGCATCTTCGACTATGCCGAGTTTCTCGATCAGGCACGCCTGGCGGGTGAGCAGATGATGGTCCAATTCGAGTATGTGCTCGATCAATTCGAAGACGGTCTGCTCTTCTACTACTTTGGCAATCTCGATCAGATCTCTCACATGCTGTGGCGGACAATGGATCCCGAGCACCCGGCTTACGATGCGGAGATCGACGGACCCTTCGCCAGTGCGATCGAAGACATCTACGTGCAGTTCGACGGTATCGTCGGCTACGCCTTGGAGAACATGGGGGACGACACCACCCTGATCGTGATGTCCGATCACGGTTTTACCAGTTGGCGGCGCACGTTCAACCTCAACACCTGGCTCAAACAGAACGGCTACATCACTTTCAAGGACCCCAACCGGAGGGACGACCCGGGGCTGTTTCTCAATGTCGACTGGTCCAAGAGCAGCGCCTACGCTCTGGGGCTCAACGGCCTCTACATCAACCTGAAGGGACGTGAGAAGAACGGCATCGTGCCGCCGGCGGAGCGGGAGGCGCTGATGGACGAGCTGGCCGAAAAACTGCTGGCCGTCATCGATCCCGTCACCGGCGAGCCGGCGATCACCAAGATGTACAAACGTGAAGAGGTCTACCAGAGTCGTGGCTATCTGGATATCGGTCCCGACCTGGTGGTGGGCTATGCCAAGGGGACCAGGGCCTCGGGTGGGTCGGCGATGGGCGAGTTTCCGCCCGAAGTCATAGAAGACAATACCGACTGGTGGAGTGGCGACCACTGTATGGATCACGAGACCGTGCCGGGGATCCTGGTGGTCAACAGACCGCTGGCCAAGGAGGCAACCAGTCTGAAGAATCTGGGCGCAGCGGTGCTGGCCGAGTTTGGCATCGACAAGTTTCCGCTCGACGAAGCGGAGCCGGCTGGATAGGTTACTCGACACCGGTCGTGATAATCGATGGAGGAGTAAGGAGATGTTTGGTTCGACAAAAGTAAAACTCGACAGTGACCTGGTGGCCAAGGTAAAGCGGTATTCGGATATCGCCGGCTACTCCTCTCCCGAGGAGTTCATTACCCACGCTCTCGAGAAGGAGCTGGCCAAATTGGAAGGCGCCGATTCGGAAGAGGAGATCAAGAAGCGCCTGCGGGGCCTGGGATACATCTCCTAGACAACCGTTTCGTA
>SBFI01000432.1 GCA_006227875.1 Acidobacteriota bacterium | reverse complement strand
CCGGTGTTGGCGGTGCGCAGCCAGGCAAAGCGCAGGTTGGTGCCCCAGATCTCATCCACGTCGTTGTACTGGACCAGAGCCTGGATGAAGATACTAGGGGTAAAGGAATAGGAGAGACGGAGCCGGCCGAGATTGGTTTTGAAGGCCCCTTCGGGCAGATCGATGTCGTTGTAGCTCCAGCCGATCTCGGTGTTGAACGTATCGCCGATGCGGAACCGAAAGCCCGGTGACAGAGCAATCCTGTCGCCGCTGTAGAAACCGCCGACGACCGCTCGCAGCTCGAAGGCCACCGGAGCGCCGCGATTGGTGTAGAAGACAATCTGGGCCTCGGTGTTGTCATAGGTACCCACGGGAATAATCACATCCTCGAAGATCTCGAACGGCTCGGTGAGTCCCTCACGGGTGAAGTTGATACCGGTATGAACCTCGTAGCCGTTGCGCCACTCCCAGTGGTTGTCGACGTGAAGAAATCCGGTCTCCTGGAAGCCATCGAAGTCCCAGAACCCGCGATAAGAGAAATGGGGCCGTAGCTCGAGCAGGCCCCAGAGACTCTCCGGCCGGATCCGGCGCATGAGAAAGATGTCGGGCTTGCGGTAACCGCTCCGCCGCAAGAACCCGACCTCGGGATTGAAGTCCTCAGCCACCTCGGTGTAGCCGGTGGAAAACGACCATCTCTCCGAGTCGTAACGGCCGCTCAAGTTGAAGGCGTACTCGTCTTCTTCGGCACCCGGAGTTTTGGTCTGGGCGACAAAACCCTGAACCAGGCCGTTCTTACCGATGCCCCACCGGCCATCCAAGCTGTAGGTCCGGTTGTAGTCCTCCTCCTGGGCCTCTTGGCCCCTACCCTCCCGGCTGATGAATAGTCCTCCGATGGCGGAGCGGTTGGGGAGATCGCGGCTCAGACGTGCCACACCAAAGGAATTTTGCGGCGCCACCCCCACCACCTCCTCGGTCCGCATGTAGAGGGCACCGACGTTGTAACGCTCAGCCGCCTTGCCGGAAAGGCGTACACCCCCCTGGATGGGAATGATCTCGCCTTCCGGGCCGATACCGATCCGACGGCTGAAGAACAGCTCCACCTCCTCGGGCACACCGACATCGAAATAGCCGGCGTTCTCCAGAAAGAAGGGCCTCTTTTCCGGAAAGAAGAGATTGAACCGGTCGAGGTTGATCTGCAGCTCGTCGACCTCCACCTGGGCAAAATCGGTGTTGTAGGTGGCATCGAACGTCATGCTGGGGGAAATGCTGTATTTGAGATCGACTCCAAAGTCACCCTCACCCTCGGTATCGGCTTCCTCGACACCCGGGCGCTGCCAGTCGCCCAGGACGTAAGGCGCGATCTTGAGGTTGCGCTGCTTTGGCACCTCGAGACCGTTGAGCGTCCCCGCCAGCGACAGACGGTAGAGATTGAATTGGCGCGGCAGCGGCGACCAGAAGGCCGTCTCGTTCCGACGCCGGATGTTCCGCTGTACGTTCATCCCCCAGGTCTGCTCCTGGCTGCCGCGCGGAAATCGGATAGTGGTGAAGGGGATGGCAATTTCGGTGCTCCAACCATGATCGCCGATCTTTGACCTGACCTCCCACACCCCGTCCCAGTTCTTGTTGAAGCCACCGGCCGACCCGAAGCCGCCCTCCCCTTCGCGGGTCACTTGTCCGTCGTACTCGATGCCCACCGGGTTGGTGCCAAAGACATAGCCGGTCTGCTGATCCAGATAGGTGTCGAGGATGATCTGGATGGAGTCGGTCTCGACCAGTGAGGAGTCCCGTCGACTATCGGCAACGATGATCCCGTCGGGATCGGTGTCGTGACAGACAATCCCAAAGTAAAGGATGTCCTCGGTATAAGCGACATAGACGTCGGTATTCTGCGAAGAGAATCGACCTTCGTCGGGCGCGGTCTGCCGAAAACCGTTGCCCGCCGGGACGTCTTCCCAGGCCGGATCTCCGAGAACGTCACCATCGATCGTCGGTGCCATCTCTATCCGCATCGCCCGAAGCGCGGGTCTCGCCAGCTGAGCGGGATTCTCGGCCGGAACCTCGGCACCGGCAAATCCCGTCCCCAGGACGCCGACCAGCACAACGATGGCAGCGAGGAGACGGATGATGACCATTGGCTGTGGATGGTATCTGTTCCGGACGGACGAGTTCACCACTCCAACAGACCGTCTCGCTCCTACCCCCCGGGGTAGTCACAAAATTAGGGACAGTTCACCTATTTCATTCCCCGGTGACCACGGGCGATGCCTCGCACCAGAAGGAACAGGTGAACTGTCCCTGTTTTGTCCGGTGTACAATCGCTCCCACTCTTCGTGACTCGAGCAAAGATCGGCACTGTCGGGGTCACCTTTGGCCCCAGCGGAGGATTGATGAAAACACTACCGGTTCTGGGATGTCTTGTGGTCGTGTCAACCTTGGTCTTGGCGGCCTCACCGGCGCTGTCGCCCGATCAACAGATCGCGGCAGCACTGAGCCCGGCTCCACCCGAAGTGCGGGAAACAGCTACCGTTCTGGGTCACTCGGCCGACGGCGGTGTGAAGACGATCCGCCAGGGGAGTGGCGATCTGATCTGTCTGGCCGACAACCCCGGTGATGATCGCTTCCATGTCGCCTGCTATCACAAGGATCTCGAGCCCTTCATGGCCCGCGGTCGCCAACTCCGAGCCCAGGATGTCTCTCGGGACGAGGTACAGCGGATCCGTGAAGAGGAGATCGAGGCCGGCAAGCTGGTCATCCCGCCCGGCCCGACGGCCCTCTACTCACTGTCGGGGCCTGCCGACAGTTACGACCCGGCCACCGGAAAGGTCACCGGCGCCAACCGTGTGTTCGTGGTCTACATCCCCTACGCCACCGAGGAGACGACCGGTCTCTCACCAAAACCGATGACCGACGGCGCACCCTGGATCATGAGCGCGGGCAAGCCGTGGGCCCACATCATGGTGGTGCAGTCCGCCGAGTCTCAGCCCGAGCCCCGATCGAACGCTCCGGACTCCGAGCCGAATGGATTGCAGTGATCTGAGTTCCGGAAAGACTCGCTGAAGTCGGCTCGTCAGAGGCCCTGCGCCAGAAAAAGATCCGACAGCATTCGTCGGTAGGAATAGGCGTGGGCCTCGCCGTCGCGGGTCATGAAGATGATGTCGACGTGGAAGACGCCGGCTCGGTCGGCGGGTGCCAGCTCCCGCCAGAGTGTCCGCTCTCCGGTCTCGAGGTTCAGCCGATAGACCTGCGTGGGCAGCTCGCCGAGCCGGTAGACATAGATGTGACGCCCTTCGGTATCCCACTGAATCGGAATCTCTCGGGGCTCGGCACCCGGTATCGGTACGCCGTCACCCCCCTCGACCGGGTATCGAACCAGCTCGTTGTCGGGTGAGATGGCCACCAGCCACCTGCTGTCGG
This sequence comes from Acidobacteriota bacterium, assembly GCA_006227875.1. Classification (GTDB taxonomy): domain Bacteria; phylum Acidobacteriota; class Thermoanaerobaculia; order Multivoradales; family JAHEKO01; genus M0029. The sequence continues at coordinate 6,292 of SBFI01000432.1, read as the reverse complement.
GCGAGACCGCGTTGCCGTCATACGTGAATTGCGAGCCCTCGGGTGTTACTGGCCGCAGCGTGCCCTCGAGGTCGTGAAGGAAGAGTCGCCCGCCAGCGCCCTCCTGACTACCGGCAAACAGCACCCCGCTACCGTCGGGGAGGAAGGTCCCCCAGGGTTGAGGACGGATATCCCCGAGGTCGAGAGGTCGGATCTGACCGGTGCCTGTCGGGTAGAGATTGAGACGGGGCTCGCCAAAGGGATCGGAAAGCGCCAGCGCCCACTTGCCATCCGGCGACAGGGCCAATCCGAGCCCGTCATCGAGACGAATGGGGGGGGACCCGTCGGTGCCCCGGAGATACATCCAGTAGCCGGCATCACTAAGCCTCTGATTGCCCTCTTCGAAAAGAACCTGCCGGCCATCTGCCGAGAGGGCGCGCAGCGTGGACCAGTCGAACCACGACAGATTGATCTCCTCACTGGCGTCTGGTGAGCGACCGACGGTCTCGCGGCGGATACTGTGAGGTGTGATCAGCATACGCCCGTCGGCGGCAACGTCCGCCAGCCGCAGACCTCCCGCCGATCTGTACAGCAAGCGGGTCTCTCCATCCAGAGTCATGGCCCGCAAGGTGCTGCCGCCGGCTCCCCAGATCTCGTTGCCGTCCGGTGACCAGGCCAACCCCTGAGACATGGATACATCGGGGAAGCTCCGTACGTTCCCTTCACGATCCACCACCGCCACCGAGCCGACATTGTCACCCCGCACTGGATGGTCCATAAAGGCGACGAGGTCCCCCCCGGGGCTGACCCGCACGTCACCGACCCATCCATCGGTCTCATAGAGTACGGTGCCGATGGGGTACTCCAGCCGGTAGCGTCCTTCGACCAAGCGCGCCACCGCCAGGCTCTGACCATCGGGCCCCCAATCGGCCTCGTGCACGCCCTCCAGAATCTCGCGTGGAGCTCCGCCTTCGAGCGGCACCCGGGCCAGGGTCCCGGTCGTCTCCCAGCCGACGGTAAAACGGCGGTCAAGCGAGATCGCCATCTCCCCGGTAGTCGAAATGGAGAGCAGATCGGCGGCGCCAAAGCCCAGTGCCCTCGAGCCTGGTGTGCCGAGCTGAGTGGTAAAAACCTCGGGCGCCGCCCCCTCCCACGAGGCGCCATAGACCACCGTCTGCTCGTCAGCGGCAAAGCGGGAGGTCATCACCAAACCCCGGCGATAGGTCAGCCGCTGAAACTGCGGCGCAGTCGTGGGCGACCCACGGAAAGCCACGTAGCCGGCGCCAAGACCGGCGAGGAGCGCCACCAGGGCCACCGGCGCCAGCCACACCGCGGGGCGACGACGCTTGGGCGCCTCCGGAAACGGCTCCACGTCCACTCGTGTCCCCGAGATCGCCGTCTGGGTGACCGCGTCCAGCGCAAAGGCCAGATCCCGCGCCGACTGAAAGCGCTCCTCGGGGTTTTTTTCCAGACAGTGCCGGACGACCCGCTCCAAGGCGGACGGCAGGTGCTCGGTCGCATCGGCCAGCTCGGGAGGATCCTCCTTGAGGATGGCGCTCATGGTCTCCACCGCCGATTCGCGCTTGAAGGCCCGTTGGCCGGTCACCATCTCGTAGAGGACGGAACCAAGGCTGAAGATATCCGAACGATTGTCGGCAGGCTGACCCCGCACCTGCTCCGGGGACATGTAGCCGACCGTTCCCAGGACGACACCGGGACCGGTCTCGGCACCCAGGGTTGGCGCCATGGTCGGCGCCTCGCCGATCTCCCCCTCCGACAGCTTGGCCAGACCAAAATCCAGGATCTTGACGCGACCCTCGTGGGTGACAAAGAGGTTTTCGGGCTTGAGGTCTCGGTGGACGACCCCCTTGCCGTGCGCCGCCGCCAGGCCATTTGCGGTCTGGCGCGCGTACTCGACGGCCTTGCGCTGGGGAACGCCGTCGCCCTCCAGAACCTCACGCAAGGTCGAACCTTCGAGCAGCTCGGTCACTGCATAGGTCACCCCGTTCTCGGTGCCGAAGTCGTATATCGCCAAAATGTTGGGGTGTGAGAGGGCGGCTACCGCTCGGGCCTCACGCTCGAAGCGGGCCAAGCGCTCCTTGTCCTGGGCAAACTCCTCCGGCAGCACCTTGATCGCCACCTCGCGGTCCAACTTGGTGTCGCGCGCCCGGTAGACCTCCCCCATCCCGCCCTCACCCAGCTTGGCGGTGATCTCGTAATGACCGATCTTGCTTCCCAGCATGGTCCTACCTCTCGGTTTCCTTTCGCCGACCCGACTCGACAGGGGAACTTGGGCATTCTAACCGACTACCCACCCGGGATCTTCCCCGGTGAAGCTTCAGATGTCGCGGGCCATTTCGTACTGATCGATCCAGTGGTCGAAGCCCAGGCGCTCGAGAAAGGTCAGCATCCCCTCGTCGGACCGGTCCACGTTCAGCAGCTTTACCTCGGTCAACCCCCCGGGGAGGCGCTCGACCAGACCCTGAACCAGAGCGGAGCCGACACCACGCCGGCGGTGCGTTCGGCTCACCACCAGGGTCATGATCCAGTTGAGCAGCGGTGTGTAAACGATGACACCTACACACCTGTCTCGCTCGAAGGCGCCTAGGATCAGCAGCTGGTCGGGGGTCTTCTCGATCGCGAGGAAGCCGTTCTCCCAGGAGGGTTGCCAGTCGACCTCGGTGCTGAACCCCGCCACCGACGCGCGGTCGACCTCTTTCACCTCGATAGCGGTTGGCGGCTCAGAGGAGAAGATCGGCTCATCGAGCTTCAGCTTGAAGCAGGCCAACTCACGGGTCACCTCGAAACCGGCCTTGGTGTAGGCACGGATGGCGGGCTCGTTGACCTGCAGAACCTCGAGCAGAAACCGGGTAACCCCCTGCGATTCGAGCTGCGGCGTGGCGTGGTCGAACATCTTTCGTGCCAACCCCTGACCCCGAAACTCCGGCACGATGCCGGTGCCGGCGTCGAAGGCCGCGAGCTCGTCTTGGAAGCGATCGACACCGATGAGCGTAAAGCCGACCATCCGCTCGTCGTCAAATGCGCCGACGGAGATGTCGAAGTCGACGTTGTTCTTGATACACCGGCACTCGATCAGTTTTTCGGTCACCCCACTCATGTCCACGGCATAGTCGGAAAAAGCCTCGAGCCATGTCCTGAGGAGCTGACTCTGCGAGATGCGGTCGAATCTCATTGTCGGCCCTCACGCGGTCGGCCTTCGACGATCGAGGCCAGACAGCGCTCGGTCGCCTGCCGGGCCTCGAGCAGGTCCTTGCGTACCGTGGCGTGGAGCCGCCCGGGATCGGCCATCATCCGGGAAAACTCCTCCACTGCTTCAGGGCGACAACTCGCCGCGAGCAGATGGTAGGCGTAGCTGTGGAGGAAGTAGGGGTCTCTGGTGCGGCTCATCTCCGGCAGCGGATCGAGGATATCGCCGAGAAGCTCGGTCTGAAGATCCACCTGGCTCCCCGGGAATAGCTCGGCCATCGCCGCGCGCTGGCTGGGGAAGGGAAAAGTGCTCTCAGCCTGGCGAAACACTTCGAGCCAGTGTTTCTTTGTCTCGCGGTCGGGGCGTGCAGCGGCTGCGGCGATTGCCCTCTGCCGGCCGTTGTACGACCGATCGCGCTCCGCCTCGACCCGCACCAACTCCTCGGCTCGGGGATGACCCCACGAGCTCAGCTGGATCACCGCATCCCAGCGACGCGCCTGATCCAACTCGATGTCCGAGTCAGTCCGGCCCGGGGAGAGGAGCTCCGTCAATCGGTCCAACCCCTCGGCGGTGTGGGCCGCCTGGAGGTAGTGATCGAGCCAGACCCCCTGGAGATCGCCGGCCGGCGGCGCGGTGCGGACTCCCGACCAGAGAAAGCTCTCGATCTTTGGCCCCACCTCCTCCACCTCGTCGTCGGTGGCCGGTCGCAGACGGTGGAGCAGCTCCAGATCTTCGACCAGCGCATCCAAGACCTGATCGACGATCCGCTGATGACTCTCGAGCTGAAGATTCTTCATCACCAGCATCGCAAAGCTGGTCAACGGAATTCGCCCATCGCGGGTCTGGTCCCACAGCGCACCCCAGAACATCGATCGGGTCAGGGGATCCTCGAGCCGGCCCAGTCGGTGTGCCAGTGCTCTCTGGGTCCCCCGGTCGAGCACCACCTTGGCGTATCCCTGATCTCGGTGGTTCAGATGGACAAGCTCCGGACAAGACCGACCGCTAGCCGCTCCGACCTCGGTCCGCTCCCCGGAGATCGTCAACGGCAGAATCGATGGTCGAGCCGTGCCGCTGCTGGTGGCTCCATCGTAGAGCGCGATCTCCAGCCGCTGTCGACGAAGCGTCGGATGCTCACTCGGCGCGGTCTGGCCGACGGCCATCCGCTCGATGCGGCCATCGACGCAATCGACGCTGACACCCAGGGTGTTGACACCTGCCTCGTAGAGCCACTCTTCCGCCCATTGGCCCAGATCCTGACCGGCGGCCTCGGCGATGGCGGTGGTGAAATCGACCAGCGTTGCGTTGCCAAAGGCGTGCTGCTCCAGATAGCTCGCGACACCCTTCCGAAAGGTCTCCTCCCCCACCAGAAACGCCAATTGCTTGAGCACCGAGGCCCCTTTTCCATAGGTGATGCTGTCCCAATTGGCGTAGAAGCTGGCGTTGTCCGGAATCGGCATCTCGATGGGATGGGTCGTCACCAGCTCATCCGCCCGGTAGGCGCTGCGCTTGCTCCCCAGATAGAAGCCGAGCCACGGATCGTCGAAAGCGGTGGCGCCCTCCTTGGCCAGGGCCGTCATATAGGTGGCAAAGCTCTCGCTCAGCCAAAGCCCGTTCCACCACTCCATCGTCACCAGATCACCAAACCACATGTGCGCCATCTCGTGCAGGATCACCCCGGCGAGCGACTCCCGCTGCGCCCGGCTCGGGGCGTCGCCATGCGCAAATCGCTCGCTGTAGGTCACCGCGGCCGCCGTCTCCATCGCACCGACCGTCGCGTCGGGGACGAGGATCTGATCGTATTTGCCAAACGGATACGGCAGCTCGAAGTAGCGCTCGTAGAATTGGAACCCCTGGCGCGTGTACTCGAACCACATCTCCGGGCCCACCCGAGCGGTGAGCGACTCCCGTGCCAGGAGCCGTAGCGGAATATCGCCGGCCTTTGACTCCCACACCCGATAGGGCCCGGCGTGGAGTGAATAGAGATAGGTGCTGAGACGAGGTGATGGGGGAAAACTCCAAAGCTTGGACGATTCCCCGCCGTCCGGGCCCGGCTCGACCGCGGTCTCTCGTGTTGTCGAGACCACGACCCAATCTTCCGGTGCCAGAACTTCAAGGCGGTAGGAGGCCTTCAAATCGGGCTGGTCGAAGCAGGGGAAGAGACGGTTGGCATAAGCAGGCCAGAGAAAGGTGTAGAGATAACTCCGACCATCGAGCGGATCGGTCATCCGATGGAGACCGGTGCCGTCGGTGCTGTAGGGGCGGGTGAAGTCGATCTCCACCACGTTGTTCCCGACTTCGAGCCCTCCCCCCGCAAGGGTCAGAAAGTAACCGTTGTAGTCGGCTTCCACCGGCTGGCCATTCACCTGCAGCTGCTCGATGTGGCCGCCGGAAAAGTCGATCGTCACCGGGTGCTCGAGGTGCAGCAGCGTGAGCTCGATTTTCACCCGACCGTTGAACTCCGCCACCGAGGTCAGATCGATCTCCAGCTGGTAGTCGACCTCCCCGATCTGATCTCTTCGGCGGACCGCCTCCTCTTGAGTCAGCAGATCCGCCACCTGTCTGGCCTCGCCCGCCGCAAGGGCAATCGGCGCCGCCGGCCCAGGTGCAACCTGCTCCCGAGCACAGCCCACCCACAGCGCGAAAAGAACACCGCCCACAACCACGGCAAGCCAGGACCGAACGCTCATCTCGGAGGGATCCTACTGCAGCGGGCCATCGTGCCGGCCGCCTCCGTCGAGAGTCACTCCCCGTTGAGTCTCCCGATGCTCGCTCCGGGTGCGCGCGGGCGATCCACCGATGCGGTCGGCTACAGCGCCCGGCGGCGCCCGCAGAGCCGCTTCGCTTCCAGCCCGCGTCCGGCTTTCCTTCGGAGATCGGTGACGCGGGCCTGCGCTGCGGGCTGGATCCCGCCGGTTGCGCCTGGCCAACCGCAGGTGGATCCTCGCCCGTGCTCGACGTCGCTCCCACCGGAAGCCTCACCGGGGAGACACGCAAGCGGCCGCCGTCAGGACGCGGGTTTCGGCCCGGCGGAGCATCGTCTTCGCTGGCGTAGCCGGGTCGAGAACCCGCGGCCCCAGGCGGTCGCCGTGGCTGCCCGGGGTCGGG
>SBFI01000170.1 GCA_006227875.1 Acidobacteriota bacterium | reverse complement strand
CCGGAAACTTGTCTCTTGTCACCCGTCTCGGCGGGACGCCGATCGACCTTCTGGGGTTTGCTCTCCGCGACCACCGGGGCCGGCTCCGGCGGCAGAGTGGCCACACCTGGTTCCAGAGCAATGCGGACATCCGCCACCACCCCGGAACGGACGGTGAACGATCGAGTCAGCGTTTTGTGGCCCTCCAGGTAGAAGGTGAGCTCGTAGGTACCTTCCTCGAGCCACAGATAATCGGGGCGCCCGTCGAAGGTCTTGGCCTTCCCCACGTAGTAGCCATCGACGTAGACCGCCGCCTTCTTTGGCTGGAGTCTCAGGTTGAGAGCACCGATCTTTGCCGTCGGCGCCACCACCCGATAGGAGGGTGCATAGCCTGGCCAACCCCAATAGCCGCCCCAGGAGGGTCCCCAATAAGGACCCCACCAGCCTCCCCACCACCACGAGCGATAGGGATACCAATAGCCACCCCAGTACCCCGGATACCAGGGCCGGTAGTAGCCACCATGACCCCCACCCCCGCTGGGAGCGTATCGCCGCGTGTCCCTGGCGATCGGTCCACTGCTGCCGGAGCTGGGTGGGCGGGTGCTTCTGGCCACCGGCTGCCGGCTCACTGAGCCCCCGGTAGCGCCCGCCTGCGGCGCCACTGGCGCACTTCTCGACACCGCCGCCGAGCCCTGGCGGGTTCTGGCTGCCCCGTCGCCGGCCTCCGCCGTCGTGGCAAACACCAGCAGGCCGAAGATGCCCAGGCCGCCGAGGAGCAGGAAACGCCTCTTCCCCCTGGTTCTGGCTGTCATGACCTAGCCTCCTGCCCCCTCCTGCTGCAAGCTCCGCGCCAAGAGCAAGGAACCACACCGTCGCTCCCACGGGCATTCGCGCGGCCCAGCCGGGTACCAGAGGAGACACCCTGTCCTCCGGGAAGGCCACTGGTCGACATGCGCTTTAGGGTCTTCGAAAACGGAGCGCGAGGACGTCGACCAGCATGCGCCAGGAGTCCCCGATAGGGCTGACCCGCGAGTTGGGGGAGTCCTCCCAGGTGACCCCCTCTTCCACCACCCGGTGCCCAGCCTTTTGCGCCAGCCACACAACCTCGACGTCGAAGGCAAAGTGGTCGACCCTGGAGCCTTCGAAAAGCTGGCGGGCAACCGAACCGCGAAAGAGCTTGAAGCCGCACTGGGTGTCCCTCAACCCGACCAGACCGATACTTCGGATGATGAGGTTGAAGGTCTTGCCCATGAGCTCGCGATAGAGGGGTTGATGGAGGACGATCTCGGAGTCGGCAACCGCGCGGCTCCCCAAGACGATCTCGGCATCCCCGACGCGCCTCTCGAGACGCTCCAGATCCTCGATCGGTGTCGAGAGGTCGGCGTCGGTGAAGAGCACCCACTCTCCTTTGCTGGCAAGTACGCCGGTGCGGACCGCCGCCCCCTTGCCCCGATTCTGACCGTGCTCGAGAACCCGCACGCGATCGTTGGCCACACCCTTGGCTACCGAGACGGTGGCGTCTCGGCTTCCGTCATCGACGACCAGGATCTCGTAGGCCTTCCGCCGCTGGTCCAGATAACCGACGATCCTTTCCAGGGTGGCGCCAAGACGCTCCTCTTCATTGAAGCAGGGAATCACCACCGACAGATCGACCGACACGTTCAGCCCTCCGCCGCCGGTGAGACGGATTCGACCTTGAGCGCCTCGCCCGTGGGCCGAGCCGGCAACACCTGCGCGCCGCCATCGACCAACGACTCGACCACCAGCTGTCGGCGCTCCGGCGGGCAGAGCAGTGCGATACTGCCACCCCCACCCGCTCCACACACCTTGCCGCCCCAGGCCCCCGCCGCCATGCTCCGCTCCAGCAACGATTCGACCACTGGTGTCGAGATCCCTTCCGCCAGACGGCGGCGGCAGGACCACTCCCGGCTCATGAGCCTGCCGGCCTTCTCCAGGTCTCCGGCCTCGAGAACAGCCGGCAGCTCGACCGTGACATCGCGAATGCCGTCGAACATCTGCACCGTCTCGGGGTCACCGTCCAGGCGGCGACGAACAATCTGCCAGTTGCTGCCGGCCGAGAAGTGACTCTGGCCGCTGTAGGCCACCACTAGTGAGCCGGCCAGCAGCTCCAGATCCACATCGAGTCGCCGGACGCGCTCGCCGCCGGCGTGGTGCTCGATCTCCAGCACCCCTCCGAGCAACCCGGGGTAATGGTCCTGGGTACCGGTCGGCAGAGCCATCAGACGGGCTTCGAGATCCCTGGCGAGTGCCGAGCGCTGCTCCGGCTTGGACGCCGGTCGACCGAGGAAGCTCTCGCTTGCCGCGATCAGCGCCACCGCCAGAGCCGAGCTGGCCCCCAGGCCGCCACCGCGGGGAGAGGCGCTGCTTATTCTGATCTCCACCGGCGGCAGCTCCATTTCGTCGGCGATCAGCCCGACCAGGGCAGACTCTTCGCTGACGGCGAGCCCCCCGGCCGACTCCGCTTCGACTATCGACTCACCCTGGATGACGACATAGGAGCTCGGGGAGGGCACCAGCTCGACCTCCACCGCCAGATCGATGGCGACATTGACCGTCCGCGACGAGGAATGAAGCACCCCGAGGGGCCAGATATCGAGGGTTCCGCCGGCCAGATCGACCCGGCACCAGGCCCGGGCGCTTGTGCGCCTAGCCTGCGTCATTGGCCACTGACGGGGACCGGCTGTCGCTCTTGGGATTCGGTGTCGGCCAGGCGCTGGGCTTCGTCGCCCGTCGGCGGCTGGGCCTCGATCTCCACCCCCATGAGCACCCGGAGTCGATCTCGCTCGGCGAGGAACTCCGGCATTTGGGCTTCCACGATCGGCTCGGCCGGGGCACTCTTCAAAGACTGAGGGTTGATCCACTTGCCGTCGTGCTGAATGCGATAGTCCAAGTGCGAGGCCGTCGCCAGTCCGGTGGAACCAACATAGCCGATGACCTGCCCCTGGCTGACCCGCCTCCCGGAGGTGACTCCGTTGGCATACCGCGACAGGTGTAGATAGGCGGTGAGGTAGCCGTTTGGGTGGCGGACCTTGACCGTCTTGCCACCCCCACCGTTCCAGCCGGCGGAAGTCACAACGCCGTTTGCAGTGACCCGCACCGGTGTACCCGTCGGCGCCCCATAATCGACACCATAATGCGGCTGGTAGCGTTTGAGCACCGGGTGGAAGCGGCGGTTCGAGAAGCTCGAAGTCACCCGCGAGTAGCGCAACGGTGAGCGCAGGAACATCTTGCGCAGTGGCCGTCCGTCGGCGTCGTAGTAGCTCGCATCCTCCCCAAAGCGGTAGGCCTCGAGCCGCTTGCCCAGGTTGTCGTAGGCCACCGCCAGGATCTCACCGGGACCCGAGTACTCACCATCCAGCAGCACCGCCTCGTAGAGGACTCGAAAGCGATCTCCCAGCCTGAGATCACGGTTGAAGTCGAGGTCCCACTGGAAGACGTCGGACATCATGTATGCCAACTGGGCCTCACCTCCGGCCTCTTTTAGCGACTCCTCGAGGACACCCGCGAGCTCACCTTCGATCGACATGATCTCCACGGTGCGTACAAAGGGCTCCCAACTCCCCACCCACTCGCCATCGCTCCCCCGCCGCAC
>SBFI01000194.1 GCA_006227875.1 Acidobacteriota bacterium | reverse complement strand
TGCGCCGGCCGATCTACAGCAAGACCGCCGCCTACGGCCACTTTGGCCGCGAGGAGCCCGAGTTCACCTGGGAAGCCACCGAGGAGGCCGCCGAGTTGCGCGCCGCCGCGGAGCAGGGTGGAGCGGTGTCCCTGTCTTCGACCGCCTAGGCCTATTTTTCCACCTCAGCCCAGCTCTTGCCGTACTTGAGCACGTCATGCTTGAGGAGATCGAACGGCTGCTGCCGTGCTCCGGGCCGGGCATCCCGATAGACGGTGTCACAGCGGTAACAGACCACCGCCTCTGAGAGCCGGTAGTAAAGCACCACATCGACCAGCGACAACACGATCAGCGACAGACCGTAGGTCCAGGGCACCGATGGCCACCAGCAGACAGCCCAGGGCGCGATTGAAGTCGCGCTGGCGGTAGAGGTGGCGGCAATCGCACAACGGACAGACATCGACCCGGGGTGGCGGCTCGTCGCTCCAGCCCTCGGCGCTGACCGGGACCGACGCACCACAACCCGGACAGGGAAGCTCGCTAGTCTCGGGTGTGATCGTATCGTTGAACGGCAAGCCGCATTCGCGGCACTGGGCGCGGATCCTCATCGCTGTTACATGGGCACGCCGGTGGAAAGCGTCAAATAGAAGCCGGTGAGCTCACCGATGATCGAGCCCATGACCAGCACATAGAGAATCCCGGTCGCCGACTGGTTGGAGTGTTGTCGCGCACAGTGGAGCGCCATCAGGGCGAGCAGCAGCGGCATCACCAGACCCCAGATCAAACGGAACCAGAAGAAGATCCCGTGACCGCCAAAGCTCACCAGGGCCCGCCAGGGGTGGGGCTCGACCATGGGGTCGACGCTGGCGGCGGCGATCACCGAGGCGGCCACCGCGAGGTGTCGGAACACCACGATGCCCAGCAGCACCGAGCAGAACATCACCAGGTGGCGAAAGGTCAGCTTGGGGGAGATCAGGTACCAATGGCCCAGCAGCATGGTGTCGAGTGACCATCCCAGCATCAGTGCCGCGCCGGCGAGGCTCACAAACAGCAGCAGCTGTCGGTAGGGAAGGGGAGTGGCCGTGGGTACGAGCTGGTACCCGGCCACCAGGTACGAGGTCGCCGCACCCACCAGGGCCAGCGTCAATGGCCACCGAGCGGCTCGCCAGCGCTCACGCCACACCGCCCCGTAGTAGACAAAGGCTGCCAAGAGCCCACCCACCAGACCGGTAGTGCCCAGGTCCGAGCGGTCGCCAAAGGGCTCGAACGGGTGCAGAAAGTACACCGCGGTGGCCAGACCGAGCAGACCCAGAATGATCAGGGCGTGGAGCTGGAAGTAGCCGCGGCCGAGATCGGGCTCGGGGATCCAGTAGAGGGTGGTCAGCGAGCCCACCACCAGGGCCAGCAGAAAGAGGAAAAAGACTTCCATCGGGGATCAGCTCCGCACACCCAGCAGCAAATAGAGCGAGAAGATCGCAAAGGCGATCGAGGGACTCCAGACCGCGACCAGCGGCGGCAGGGCACCGGTCTCACCCAGCGTCGAGCCAAAGGCAAAGACACCGTAGAACACCATCCCCAGCAGGATGCCGACACCCACTCCATAGAGCGTGCCCCGTCGACCGAGACGGAAGGAGAAGGGCAGCGCCACCAGACCCATGACCAGCGAGACGATCGGAAAGGAGATCTTCTTGTGGAGCTCCACCTCGAGCTCCGGTGCCGCCTGGCCGCTCGCCTGGACCTCCAGAATGTGCTCCTTGAGCTCGTTGTAGCTCATCGCCTCCGGTTTCTTGAACTCCGACTCGAAGTACTCCGGCGTCTCCGGGTAGTAGTCGATGACCGGTTGATCGAAGGTCTCGTAGTCCAGCACACTCGGCCCCTGGTAGGACCTCACCCAGCCGCTGTCGAAGAGCCAGGCGTCGCCGAGGTAGCTGGCGGTGTTGGCATAGAAGCGTCTGGCCAGCTGGTAGTCGTCATTGAACTCGAAGACCTGGAGCCGCTGCAGACCCTTCTGCTCGGTGTCGTAGTGGAGGTAGTTGTAGATGTAGCGCCCCTGTCCAAAGAGCCACTGGCGGTCTGCGCGCCGGTAGGTGCGAGTCGCCGTCTTCCCCCTGATCTGGTCTCTGAGCTGGGCTACCCGGGCGTTCGAGGCCGGCAGCACGCGCAGCTGCAGTACCGCCGCCAGCAGCGCGACAACGGCGGCGGCTACCAGAGCGGGCAGCGCCAGGCGGTAGAGGCTCACCCCGAGGGCCTTGGCGGCTACCACCTCGTTGGTCTTCGACAGCAGCCCGAAAACGACGAGGATGGTGACCAGAACCGCCACCGGAGCGATCTCGTAGGCGAGCTGGAGCGAAAGGTACTTGTAGTAGTCGAAGACGACGCTGCTGCTGACCTCGTGCTTGAGGATATCGTCCATCTGCTGGGTGAGATCGGCGACGACATAGATGGAGACCCCCGAGAGCAGAACCAGCAGAAAGGACGAGGCGAACATCTTGACCACATAGCGATCGAGGAGGCTGGGAAAGCCAAAGCGAAAGTGGGGGAGCCTGAGCACCACATCGGTCTGCGCCGGTCGCTGCTGGAGAGGACGTTCGTCCATGCTCTCCGAGGCACCGGCTTCCTCGGCCGCGGCTGTCTTGCGACCCGCCCATTGAAAGTGGCGCAGCCAGCGATCGATGGGAAGCAGGAGCAGATTCTTGTCGCGATTCCGACGCGCCAGCATGAACAGACCGGCCAGACCGAGAAGGAAGTTGGGCAGCCACATGGCCAGCCAGGGCTCCATCTTGCCTATTCGAGCCGCCTCTTCCCCGTTGTTGAGAAAGACGTAGTAAACCAGGACGATGGCCACCGAGAGGGCGAAGCCCGAGGTGCGGCTGCCGCGCCCACCCATAAAGCCCAGGGGCAGTCCCACGAGGCCAAAGACAATGCAGGCCGCCGGAATGGAGAACTTCTTGTGGATCTCGACCCGGGCCAGGTTGCGCATCTGGGGTGAAGCGTCGGGATCCTGCATCCGCTCCTGCAGCTCACGCAGGTTGAGCTCGCGCAGCCCCTTCGAGGTGCGGGCGCGCTGCAGGGTGGTAAAGCGGTCGACCAGCACCCGATCCAGACTCTTGACACTGCTCATGGTGTACTTGTCGGGATTGCGGAAGTCGACCTTGTGGACGACCGCGTCTTCGAGATGGAGCACCAGACGCTCGCCGGCGTCATCCAGACGGACCTCGCCGCGAGAGGCGACGGTGACCTGGTTCTCGGCACTGGGAAGGTTCTCGGCGACAAAGACACCCTGCCACTCCGACTCGCCGGGGCGAACCTCGAAGACGTAGAGCATCACCCCTTCCCACTCCTCGTAGAAGACCCGTGGCTCCACCTGGCGATCGACACTTTGGGTGATGATGTCGATGCGGAGCTGCTGCAGTGCACTGTTGCCCTTGGGCAGGGTATCTACCATCAGATAGGTGTTGAGAGCCGTCAGTAGGAGCGAGAAGACCAGGATCGGGCGATAGAGCGAGAAAAGACTCACCCCCGACGCGCGGAGCGCCGTGAGTTCGCTGTCGGAGGCCAGCCGTCCGACCGCCACCAGAATGGCAAACAAAAAGGACATCGGAATTGTCAAGACGACGATGTTTGGCAGGGTAAGCCCCAGCAGTTTCCCCACCTGGACAGCGGGGACACCGCGGCGGATGATCATCTCCGCCGAGGCAAAGAGGAACTGAATAAGGAGAAGAAAGGTATAGAGCAGGAACCCGAGAATAAAGGGCCCGAGGACTTCCGCCATCACATACCGGGTGTCTCGGCGCATCGACGATCGGATTATACGAATCTGGGGGTGCGAATTAACAGGCGTCAGGAAGGCGAACCATCAAGAGTTGTAGATCGACGGTGAGTCTCTTACCTGTTGTTGACAGGCTTGTTAGCCTTTTGTACGGTCAATTCCCTTGTCGAATTGGCAAAACGGCCCGAGATGTTCAGCT
>SBFI01000400.1 GCA_006227875.1 Acidobacteriota bacterium | reverse complement strand
TCCACCTGCAGGGTCGCCTGCCGATTGAGAAAGGTGAAAAATTTGTTGCCGAAAAGAAGATCGAGAACGATTCCAAGCGGACTCAGAATCCCAACCGTCAACCAGAAGGCCTTCCTCTGCGAAGAGTAGTCCGGGTGTCTGAGAAACCACCAGCCGATGACGGCCATGGGCACGATGAACAGAAGCAGGCTCCAGGTGTATCCCAACGGAGTCGGATTTGTCGCCGGATCGACGCCGGTCCGGGGTTGGCTGACAGTCAGCAAGGTCAATGACGCCGGCACGACGAGTACCGCAACCATTCCGACCACGATCCAAGCGTCGTAGCCCGAGTCGAAAGAGGTCTTCTCCGAGTCCGAGGAACTTCTGCTCATAACTGGATCTCCAAGAAGGCCGGACCCCCCGTCTCTCTTGCGGTCCAAGTGGTCTCAGCCCTTCTCTGCGCCGCAGTGGTGGAAATTGATGATCCGGGCCGCCAGGGGGGACCGGCGGCTCATCTTTGCCAGCGTCCGGATGCTGAAGATGCGGCTCAGACACCCGCCGCCACCGTTGCCATTGCCGTTGCCGCCCTGCGGCCAGTGCTGGGTGACCCCAGCCGGTCCGTATTCGATATCGCTGACGCGATCGCCAAAACTGAACTGCTCGCTCCACGGGCCGGGCTCGTAGGACGCGGGCTTGCGGTGGTTGTTGCCCTTGCCGTTGTCGTCCAGCTCGCGGAAATGGACGTTGGCCGGAATCGTAATGCCATCCTGTGTCTCCGCCTCGGTGCGCATGACGTCGATCGTGTAGTAGCCCTGCCCCACCGTGACGACCCCGCGACCTCTTGCACCCCACTGCCTCACCGACGGTCCGGCGGCCATCCAGGCGAACTTGGTGTCGGTCTTCCAGTGCGGCTGGAGAGCGTCCCACCTGCGCCCGTTCGGGCGTCTGCTGCTGAACCAGAGCCTGGCGTAGAGCGGCGGGGTGGAGCCCCAGTTGGAGGCATCGAGACAGACAAAGGCGACCCAGTCGGTGGTGCGGATCACACGGCACCGGATTATCGGTTTGCTGGTGGCCCGATTCAGAAAATCGACGATCCACTCGAGCGAGTCACGCCCTCCTTTGTCGAGGGGTGAGTTGGCTGCGGCGAGCCTCTCCAGCGCCGCCTGCTCCCCGGCCAGAAAATCATAGAGTGGCGGCGGCACCTGGCCCTGGAGCGCGTTGATGACGTCGGCAATCCAGTCCCTCGGCGGGTTCCAGCCCATCATCGCCGACATGAAGTTGGTCGCCCAGCACGAATCCAGATTGTCGGGGCGGTTGAGCACACCCTGTTTGTCGTAGTAGTCGCCACCGTAGCGATCCCTGACCGTAATCCAACCACGCATCCCGGCCCAGAGGCAGGAGCGGCCTGGGTGGTTGCCGGGCCAGTGCTCCCAGGCGGTCGACAGGGCCATCAGAGACCGTCCGATGCGTATGAGGTCGAACAGGGCGGTTCGAATGTCCTCCCTGCCGAGGACCCGAGCGCCAACTCCTGCAGACAGGATGCTGAGGTTGATCCACTGTCCGTAGATAAAGGGACTGAATCCTTCACCCGTCATGTAGGGCAGCTTGGCGTAACGGCCCCACGCCTCGAGCACCTTGATGGCCTTGGGGCGGTTGCGATGGATCTGATACCAGAGCTCGCACGCGGCCGCCAGCAGAGGGTGGTTCTGGCTGCCCGGGCCGACGATGTCGTCGGGGTCCCAGCCGTCGCGGTACCTCTTGTCGACTTCCTTGCCGGCGATGGCTCGTGGAAGCTGTTTCGCGTTGTCGAGCGCCGACTCCAGGATCTCCCACTGTTGATCCTCCTGATTGTTGAGCCACTTCCACTCCCCATCAGGCTCTGAGCCGCTGCGCTTTTTGGGATCGGTAGACGACATGATCAGCTCCTTACTGGAGTCGTGCGACACCCTCATCCACAGAAGTCGGACAAGTATATCGATGGCCCCCGGCCCCTCCCACGGCCAGGCCGGTAACATACGACCGATGCCGGCAGAATCCTCTGAAGACCGTAAGCGGCTCCTCTCGTCGCCATGGCTGGTAGCGGCTGCTGTTTTCGTCGTGGCCTTCCTGCTGCTGCTTCCCTTCTACCTCCGCCAGCCGACCTTTCACGACGCCGATTCCTACTTCCATCTGGCGGTGGCGCGCGTCTATGCCGAAGAGGGTTTCTTCGCCGAACTCCTCTGGGCACGACTCAGTCTCATGGCGGAGAGATTTGGTGACAAGGAATTTCTCTTTCATGTCCTGTTGATGCCCTTCGCGGCACTTAGCGAGGGAGCCGAGGGCGGGCGCGTGGCCCTGGCGTTTCTAAATGCCCTGATCGCCGCCGCTCTGGCCTATCTGGGAATACGGGCCATCGGTGTCTGGGGAGCGCTGCTGCCGTTCTTTCTCTTCTTCACCTCCGCCGACTGGGTGTGGCGACTGACGCGGATCCGGGCCGAGCTCCTCTCCCTGCTGCTGCTACTCGTCGCCCTGGCGCTGATCGCAAATCGCCGCTATCGGTGGCTGGCTGTGGTCGGAGCCGTCTTTGCCCTCTCCTACACCGCTTTCCACGCCTTTTTCGGTCTATGTTTTCTGATCTTTCTGTTCCGGGGTTGGGTGAGAAAACGGTGGGATCTGCAACTGCCTCTCTATGCTCTGCTGGGGGTTGTCGTGGGACTCCTGGTCCATCCCCACTTCCCGGACAACCTACATGTCTGGGCGGTGCAAAGCTTCTCGTACTTCCACCTGAAAGAGAGTCTGGATGTGGGTGTCGAGATCCTGGCCGAGCCGACCGACGAGCTTCTCCTCTTCAACCTCGGTTGGTGGCTCGGTCTGGTGGTGATCATCGGTGCCGCCAGACGCCTCGATCGCCCCCGCGAGGACACGGCATGGTCGGATGCCTTTGGCGTCGCGGCGCTCGTCTTTGGGGCCCTCTTCCTGCTGATGCTCCGGTTCTCGCTCTACTTTGTACCTTTCCTGACCCTGGCGTTGCTCTTCTTTCTGCGCGACCGAGGCTATCGCCTGACCCGCTCGATCACGCTCCCGGGAGGAGGACCTATCCCGGTCGCCGTCGGGCTGCTGCTTTGTCTGGTGGCGAGCTACCCTCAGTTTCACCGGGTGGTGAAGAACCTGTTTGTCGAGGAGCTCGGCCCACGGGAGGAGTTGTGGACCGAGTTTGGCGAGTCGGTACCGTCCGGGGCACGGGTGGCGGCCACCTGGAGCGACACCCATGTCTACACCTTCTACGCCCCACAGGCTCGATATCTGAATGTTCTGGATCCGGTCTTTATGGCCGTACCCTTCCCCCGAGAGTACGAGCTCCAGCGACGCATCTTCGACGGTCGGGAGCCGGATGTTCCCTTTGTCACCGCCACCCTGCTCGACAGCGACCATCTCGCCTACACGCCGCAGGTTCCCGGCTCACCGCTGCGGCGGCGCCTCGCCGTCGACCCCCGCATCGACCAGCTTCATGGCATGCCCGACCTGCTGGTGAAGTTCCGGCCCGACGCCAACGAACCGTTCGTTCTCGATTGGCACCTGCTGTCCCCCGGCGGCGAGCCCGACGGGCTCTATCCCCGCGCACCGGACTCGCTGGGTCGCTCGATCGAGGGCTACGTCGACGCCAACCGCATCCAGAGCCCCGCTGCCTGTCAGCGGTTTCTCCACCTCTTCCAGCTCGACAAAGAGACACGCAGCGAATACGAGTTTGCACCCTTTGGGCCTTCCTCGCTGTGGGTAAATGGTGAGGGCGTGGTGCGGACCGCAGGCGATCTGGAGGCTCGTCTGGGGGAAGGTCTGCGGCTGCCGCTCGAGCTCGCCGCCGGTGAGAACAGTTTCTTGGTCGAGACCTGTCGCTCGGCCCGCAATCCGGAGTATGCGGGCTTCTACCTCCTCGAGCGAATCGCGTCCGGCAACTAGGAGCCCGTCCAATCAATCCACGCAGCTACGTGGGTTACTCGGAAGGGCTCCTGGCTCAGGTTGACAAGATTTCAAAAGGCTCTAGAATCAACTATTCGATTGAATAGTTGATATGGAGATCGGTCTTGAATCTGTCGAATCGCGACTTCAAGGATGCCATCTATGAGCAGCTCGCCCGGGTCGGCAAGGCAGTTGCGAGTGCCACCCGTCTGGAACTGTTGGATCTTCTGTGCCAGGGGCCGAGAACCGTCGAATCGCTGGCCCGTGAGGCGGGACAGAGTGTTGCCAACACCTCGAAACACCTGCGTCTGCTGCACGGGGCAAAGCTGGTAGAGACCGAGCGGCGGGGCACCTTTGTGACCTACCGCCTGGCCGATGAAGAGGTCTGCCAGCTCTACTGGAAGCTGAGGAGTCTGGCGGAGTCGCGTCTGGCCGAGGTCGAGGCCATTACGCAGGAATTCCTGCGGTCGAAGGAGGCGCTCGAGCCGGTCGATCGCGGCGAGCTCATCGGCAGGGTTCGCGACGGTGAAGCCGTTGTTCTCGACGTTCGACCTCGCGAGGAGTACGAGGCCGGGCACATCCCGGGAGCCCTTTCGGCACCCATCACCGAGTTGAAGAACCTCGTCGGCGCGCTGCCCAGAGATCTACAGATTGTCGCCTACTGTCGTGGGCCTTATTGCGTCATGTCGATCGACGCGGTGCGGCTGTTGCGAGAGCGCGGTTTCGACGCCGTGCGGCTGGAGGACGGCGTATCCGATTGGCGGCACCGTGGCTTCGAAATCGAGACCAACCCCTGACCCACCAGACAAGGAGAGCACATGGCGATACTCAAGAAGAAAACCCTCACCGGACTGGCCCAAACCTGCGGTTGAGCGGCCAAAATCGGTCCGACGGCTCTGTCGGACGCGCTCGCAGGTTTGGCTCCCCCATCCGACCCCAATCTGCTCGTCGGCATCGAAACGGCGGACGATGCTGCGGTCTACCGCATGAGCGACGAGCTCGCGGTCATCAGCACAGTCGACTTCATCACGCCACCGGTCGACGACCCGTACTGGTTCGGCCAGATCGCGGCGGCCAACTCCATCTCGGACATCTACTCCATGGGCGGCCGACCCCTGACCGCCCTCAACCTGGTGATGTTCCCGGCCAAACACCTGGACATGGGAATCCTCAAAGAGATCCTCCGTGGCGGACACGACAAAGTGGCCGAAGCCGGAGCCTCTCTGGTCGGCGGTCACACGGTAGATGACGAGGAGCCCAAGTACGGTCTCTGCGTCCATGGCTCGGTTCACCCGAATCGGGTCATCACCAACGCCGGCTCCCGCCCGGGTGACGCCCTGATCCTCACCAAACCGGTGGGCACGGGGGTGCTGTTCAACGCCGTCCGCGACGGCAAGATGAGCTTTGAGGAGCTGGAACGGGAGGTGCTGCCCACGGTCGCGGCCCTCAACGCGCAAGCGGTGGAGACGGCCCTGGCATTCGATCTTCACGCCTGTACCGACATCACCGGCTTTGGCATCGCCGGCCACCTCTTCGAGGTCGCCCAGGGGTCCGACTCGACGGTTCGTCTCGAATTCTCGAGCCTCCCGGTCTACCCCGGAGCCCTCGAGATGTATCGCAAGGGTGTAGGCACCGGCAGCAATCTCCCCAACCGTTTGATGGTGCAAGAACACCTGAAGATCGAGGCGACGCTGTCGAAGGCCGAAGAGCAGCTTCTTTTCGACCCGCAGACCTCGGGTGGTCTGCTGCTTTCGATTCCGGGTTCTCAGGCCGACGAGCTGTTGAGCAACCTCTCAGCCGCTGATGAGATTTCGGCCGTGCGGGTCGGCGAGGTCGTCGACGGTCCACCGGCGCTGGTTGTCGTTTGACATGGAGCTCCTTCTCCTCATCGCCGCACTCGGGGTGCTGACCGGGTTCCTCTCGGGCTTGTTGGGTATCGGCGGCGGAATCATCATGGCGCCGCTGTTGCTGTATACGCCACAGCTCTTTCACCTCGAGCCGCTGACCATGAGAGTGGTAGCCGGCTTGACCATCGTCCAGGGCCTCGCCGCTTGTATCTCGGGTGCCCTCACCCACCACAAGTTCCAGTTCGTCTCCCGCCGCCTGGTCCTGTACATGGGGACCAGCATCTTTGTGGCTGCGTTGATAGGTGGTGCTGGTGCAAAGTTGGTGTCGAACGACTTGCTGTTGGTGGTTTTCGGCGGTCTGGCGCTCAGCGCAGCGGCCCTGATGCTCGTGCCCATGAAGCACGACAGCGAGCGGCCCGACGTCGAGCGTCTGGAATTCAGCCGTTGGCGAGCCGTTGGCACCGCCTCCGGAGTCGGCCTCCTGGGTGGCCTCGTGGGCCAGGGCGGCTCGTTCATCCTCATCCCGCTGATGACATCCTTTGTTCATATCTCGACGCGGATCGCTATCGGCAGCAACCTGGCCATCGTTCTTCTCTCTACAGCAGCCGGATTTCTGGGCAAAGCCTTCACCGGTCAGATCGAGTGGCTGCTAGCTGTGCCGCTGGTACTGACCGTCCCTTTGGCTGCGTATGTGGGCAGCCGGGTCAGCCGCAGGGTTCCGGTCCTGGCATTGAGGCGAGCACTGGCCGTGCTGATTGCAGTCGCCGCCGCTCGTATCTGGCTGTCGGTTGCCTTCGGCTGACAACAGGTGTCCACCCTCCCCCGGTTCAAGGCAGCACAGACGCCGGCGAGGGACGCGAGTCTACGAATCAGAAGTCGTCGGGCTGGGAAGGCTCGACCGTGCCCGGTTCAGGGCCGACACCAGGGCCGCGATGTCCTCCGAGCCGGTGCGGAAATTGGTGATACAGGCCCGCAGGGCGGTGCCATGGGCGCCCAGACGCGCGGTCGAGATCCACGCTTCGCCGGCATCGACGATGGTGCGGGAGATCTGGTCGAGAAACTCGGGTGAGTCACCGTTGGGGCGGGTGCGATCCACAAAGCAGACCACCGGCAACGGTGTCTCGTTGACCACCCGCCAGCCGTGGCTGCCCAGCTCCTGCCGTAGCTCGTTGCCCATCGCCGTCTGATGGCGAATCGCCTCCTCGTAGCCCTGCCAGCCTGCCACCGCCAGTGAGAGAAATACCTTGAGCCCGATAAACCGCCGCGACCACTGCATGGTGACGGCGTAGGGGTCGGTGACATCCAGGTCGGCCGCCTCCTTGGGCATGTAATCCGCCGCCACCTTGAAGGTTCGCTCGAGGATCTGCGGGTGGCGGGTGAGGTAGAGACCGGCCCCCATCGGCACCGACAGCCACTTGTGGGCATCGAAGGTGATCGAATCCGATTGCTCGATGCCCTCCAATGCGGCACCGAGCTCGGGCACCAAGACGGCAGCCCCTCCCCAGGCGGCATCGACATGCAGCCAGATCCCCTCGCCGGCGGCGATCTCCACCAGCTCCGGCAACGGATCGATGGTCCCGGCGCCGGTCGTGCCGGCGGTCGCCACGATGAGAAAGGGGGCAAAGCCCTCCTCCAGATCCTCCTGGATCTGTTGCCGGAGGAGGTCGGTGCTCATACGCAGGCTGCTGTCGACGGCGATCTCGCGCACCGCCTCGGTGCCCAGCCCGCACATCCGCGCCGCCTTGGCGAGCGAGTCGTGTCCTTCCGAGGAGATGTAGAGAACCGGTTGCGCGCGCAGCGACTTGACGCCGTGGCGCAGGTATTCCGGAAAGGCGCGCGTCAAGGCGGTGAGCACCGCCGTGTGATTTGCCTCGGCGCCACCGGTGGCAAATGTCCCCTCGGCCTGCTCGGGTCGGTAGCCAAACCTCTCGGCAAAAGAGGCGACCAGATGCCTCTCCATCTCGATGGCGAAGGGGCTGTGACTCCAGGCCGCCAGCTGGGGATTGAATCCCGCTACCAGGCTGTCGGCGGCCACCCCCATGGTGGTGGGTGCCGGGTTGAACAGACCGTAGTAACGGGGATGTGGGGTGTGGGTCTGATACTCGTGGAGACCCTCGACGATGAAATCGACCGCCGCCAAAGGGTCGTGGGGCTTCGAGAAGTCGAAAGGCTCGAGTAGATCCCGAATCCTGCCCGGCTCGAGCTGTGGCGTTACCCTCCCCTTTTCCACCTCTTCGGCGTAGTCCTCGAGCGCCTGGGTAACCCTGGTCCAGAGCCTTTCTCGGGTCTCTTTGTCGAGAAACAACATGGCGCAGCATTCAGTTTAGCCCGAATGGCGGGCCTACCACTGCTTCCAGCCGTCCTCGACCGCCACAGGTGGGGCTTTTCTCACCGGCGGTGCGGCCGGCTTCGCCTTGCGGATCTTCTTTTTGGCCACCGGCGCGGTCTTGACCGGCCGAAAGTGGTCGAGCCAGCCGTAGACCTCCGTCAGCGGCCCCGCATCCACCTGGTAGACATGGCGTCTCCCCTCCCGCACCTCGGATACCAGCCCGGCCTGCTCCAGGATACGTAGATGCTTCGAGATTGCCGGCCGACTCACCGGAAACTCGAGGGCGATCTCACCAACCGACAGCGCGCCCTTTTCGAGCAGCACCAGAATATCGCGCCGTGTGGGATCGGCCAGGGCTCGGAATGCGGCGTTCTGATTGGATCTAATGGTAACCATTTAGTTACCTATAAAATGGCTGAAAATATTGAGTAACCATCTAGTTACCAGTATAAGTAGCGAATCGACCACCGTCAAGCTTTCCGGACAATAAGACCAGCTGCCTGCGGGCTTCGAGGCCGTTCGCGACCCGCCTCCGTCACCCTTTGCCGGGCCTCTGTCGAAGCTTTATGGTAACTGATTGGTTACGGATTGTGACCTAGGGCTCGGACTTGTGCCGGCGCCGTCGCTCCTCTCGGCTGAGGAACCACCGGTGGGGCATCCGCAGCTGCTGGATGGTGGCCCTCAGCCTTGTCCTCCTGACATCGGACGACCGCCCCTCGGTCAGGAGTCCCTTCCACTTGAGCAGGGCTTGCTTGTAGATCCGCAACGACCAGGGATCCAGCAACCGGGCCAGCAGGGACCCCGGTCGTACCCAGAAGGAGCCCTCCAGATCCAGCGCCACCAGCTCGCCATCCGGCCGCACCATGACGTTCTTGTATCCCCGGATGTCCAGATGAAAGAAACCCAGCTCGCGGAACTGGTCCATGATCGCTCGTATACGGTGGAGGTAGAGGCGCCCATTCTCGAAGCGGTCGGGGGCTTGCACCAGCATCTGCCCCTCCACCCTCTCGACCGCCAGGGCAAGAGAGTCGATCTTGCCGATAAAGGCGGGAATACAGGGCAGTGGACCGAGCCAGCGATAGGCCCGATGCTCCTGAAAGGTCTGGAACAGGCCGCCAAACCGCGACCACCATGGTTTGCCACCAAAATCCTTGACCACCATGGGACCTTCGCCGAGATCGACCAGCAACAGGTCGGCCTTGTAGGAGGGCCCCAGGCTCAGCACCTCGATGGTGTGGGCGGCGATCTCGTCGCGACGCGGTGCCCGCATCGGAGTCCGACGACCCTCCCCCGTTGACGACAATGTATTGCTGGGTGTCTTGGACATCGCTCTACTGGCGGCAGAGGCTACTACAAGACGACCGGCTGCCGGGCTATCCCCTGGCACCCCATCCGGGCAGAAAGGCCCAGACGAGCAGGACACCCGAGGCGGCCATCAGCACCCAACCCCAGGGCTCTTCCGGAAGCCCCAGATAGACGAGCAGCCCCGCGATCAGGGTAGCCGCGGCCAGGATGACCCAGACCAGCCGGCGTAGGGTCTTGTCGAGCCGATTGATCGCCCGCTCCGCGTCCGGAGCCAGCGAGGCCTGAACGGTGAGCTTTCCCCGCTGGGC
>SBFI01000470.1 GCA_006227875.1 Acidobacteriota bacterium | reverse complement strand
GATCCTCGCCGCCACCGCCTTTATCTGGCGGCGGCAGGGGAGGTTCGAGGAGGGCATCGAGCGGCTCGAACGCGCCCTCGAAGTGAGCCCCAGGGATGCGCAGATCGCTGCCTTGATCGGTGAGTATTCGATGCTGGCGAGAGACTATCCCCAGGCGGTGGAGTATCTGGACATGGCCATCGGCATGGCCCCCGATAACGACTGGTCCTACAACATCAAGTCTCATACCCTCCTGTCCTGGCGGGGTGATCTGGAAGGATCTCGACGGGTTCTCGAGTCCCTTCCGGGAATCGACAAGGGTGACGACGGATACTACTGGGGATGGTCTTCCCACCACCGCCTGAGCCGCGACTTCGAAGAACTGCTCGAACTCCTCGAGAACGTTTCATTCGAAACGTTTTCCAGCCAGCTCGTATCCATTCCGGTCGAGCTCGACCGGGGTGACGCACTCCGTTTCATGGGTCGGAACGAGGAGGCGCGGTCGGCCTATGAAGCAGCTCGGATTGCCCTGGAGCAAGAGCTCGAGCAGCGTCCGGACGACTTCCGTCTCCACAGCAGCCTGGGTCTGGCCTACGCTGCTCTTGGTCGGAAAGCCGAGGCGATTGCCGCCGGAAAGAGGGCTGTCGAGATGCAACCGGTGGAGAAGGACGCCTATATCGGCCCCTTGCAGGTGAGACACCTGGCGATCATCTATGCCCAGCTGGGCGAGCCGGACCTGGCGGTGGATCAGCTCGAATATCTGCTCTCCATCCCGTCCAGGACCTCGGTGCAAATCCTGCGCCTCGATCCGGTCTGGGACCCGCTGCGCGATCACCCTCGGTTTCAGGCGTTGCTCGCGAGCGGCTGACAAGCGCTGGCACCCGCATTCCAGCAATGTCCAGGTCAGATTTCTCCCGCTTGTCCCGGTTGCGGTACCCGATGCCGGACTTTGTGAGAGACGCGCTGGTCGATACGGATCTCATGGAGGCCTATCGAAGTCGGCCACCGTACCAGCAGAACGATTACGTCGGCTGGATTTCGCGGGCGAAACGAGAAGAGACTGAGCAAAAGCAAAAGAGGCTCGCCCAGATGCTGTTCGAGCTCGAGAGCGGCGATCTCTATATGAAGATGGACTACAAACCCAGCAGATCTGATAAGGGATAGGCGCCCCGATACGAGATGAGCAAGACAGCCTCCCAGACGGAGAAGCCGGTCTTTACCGGCTGCCGGCCTGTTCTTCCTGTTGCTGATATCGCCGCGAGTGTCACCTACTATTGCGACGCGCTTGGATTCGAGGTCGGGTGGGGTTGGCCCGATCCCGAGAATCCGGAGTACGAAGGCGAGGACTCGACCCTCGTCTACGTCTTTCGGGGTCACTTCGAATTACTCCTCGAGAGCTGCGATGGCCCGATCTATCCGATGAAGATCGTTGTCGGTATGCCGTCAACGGATGCCGTCGACGTGCTCGCCGCCGAGTACCAAGACTCGGGTGCAAAGATCGTCGAGCCGCCCGAGCTACGAGTCTGGGGCACCTACGAGATGCTCGTACTGGATCTCGACGGGCATCGCCTACGCATGTTGCATTGACATTGCCAAAAGGAGAGTTGAAATCATGAAGATCAAGCTGTCGAGTGTCATGGTCGACGACCAAGAAAAGGCACTCGAGTTCTACACCGGTGTCCTGGGGTTCGTGAAAAAGCTGGACATCCCGATGGGAACGGACCGCTGGCTCACCGTGGTCTCCCCCGAGGGACCGGATGATGTCGAGCTGCTCCTCGAACCGATGGGCTTTGCCCCGGCCGGGACCTACCAGAAAGCCCTCTTCGAGGCCGGAATTCCGTTGACGGCGTTCGCGGTCTCGGATGTCGAGCAGGAGTTCGAGAGGCTCACCGGCCTGGGCGTCGAGTTCAAGAGCGGCCCGACCGACGTCGGAACGACGACCATCGCGGTCTTCAACGACACGTGCGGCAACTTGATTCAGATCTACCAAGGCTGACAGCAGTAGATTGGGCTGATGACGGTCGAAGAGAGGCACCACGATCAAGCTTGTTGACACCATGTGAGGATCAGAAGTGAGAGCCGAGGAAGTATCGACGGTTCTAATCCGCGACGAGGAGCAGGCGGACCATTCACAGGTCTTCGAGATCAACGCCCGGGCATTCGAGACCGACCTGGAGGCAAAGCTCGTAGAGAGCCTCCGGGTCAGGGTCGAGCCGCTGATCTCGCTGGTCGCCCTTGTGGACGAGCGAGTAGTCGGTCATATCCTGTTCACACCGGTCACGGTGGAGGGCAGCGCCAGGAGTGGTGCGGCGCTGATGGGTCTCGGCCCGATGGCAGTCTTGCCGGAGTATCAAGGCCGCGGCATCGGATCACGCCTGGTTGAGGAGGGGCTTGCCAGGTGTCGTGTCCTGGGCACCGAGGCGGTAGTCGTGCTCGGTCATGCGGACTACTATCCGCGCTTCGGATTCGAGCCCGCCAAAAGGTACGCACTCCGCTACAAGAGCGAAGAGCTCGATCCCTACTTCATGGTTCTCGAGCTCGAACCCGGGACCTTGAAATCAGTATCCGGTGACGTGCACTACAGTCCCGAATTCGAGGAGGTGTGAGTCGGACGCTGAGGGAATAGGGGGCGCTTCTGTGCGTATCCTGGTAAAGGAGGAGACCATGACCTCGAGACCCGCTATCGCTGTGCTCGCACTCTTGGCGATTGTCTTTTTGCCGTTGGTAGCTGTGGCTGAGACTCCGGAGAAAGAGGCCATCAAGGCGGCGGAGAGCTGGCTTGCCCTGGTCGACGCGGGCGACTACGCCAAGAGCTGGGATGCGGCTGCGGCCTACTTCAGGGGCGCCATAACCAAGGAGAAGTGGGAGCAGACGCTCGAGGGTGTTCGCCCCCCGTTCGGCAATGTGCTGTCCCGCAAGGTCAAGAACACGCAGTACGCCACCTCACTGCCCGGTGCCCCCGACGGGGAGTACGTGGTCATCCAGTTCGAGACCTCCTTCGCCCATAAGAGCGATGCGGTCGAGACCGTCACCCCGATGAAGGACGAGGACGGCAAGTGGAGGGTCTCGGGCTACTTCATCCGCTAGCCGGGGATTCGATGCCTGCGCAGCTTACCTGCCCCAGGGATGGCTCGTTGCTGAGGTCGAATGCGGTCGGCTCAGCAGAGGTCTTTGTCTGTGATTCTTGCCACGGTTTGTGGATCAGCGGCTACGACATGGCGTCGCTGATGCGTTCGCCGTACGAATCCTGGAAGCTGCCGTGGCCGGAAAAAGCCGGAGGTGCCTCGACAACTATGGACAACACAGTACGCTGCCTTTGTACCTCGCGGTCGTTGATGACGACTTTGAGCCGCAAAGGCGTTGCTGTCGACGTGTGTCCAGAATGCCGTGCCCTCTGGTTCGATGGCGGCGAGCTCGAGCAGGTGATCCGCAAGCGAGGTAGCAAGTCCTACGGAGGCAACCTGGAGTTCGAGGGATCCGAAAGAGCGGAAGTAATCGGTGACGGGGCGTTTCTCGGTGCTGATCTACTCCTCGAGATTCTCGTTCACTTTTTCGACCCGCTCTGAGATCGCCACGCCCACCCACCGGCCGGCCGACTATCCGCTCTACGGTTCAGGCGTTATGAACCCGGAGCAGGCTCACTCAACAGCTGATCCCTGAAAACCGGCCGACCAGCCAACGAAACATAGAAACCCCACGCCGTCAGCGCTGCAATCACCAGCACGGTGATCCAGGTGCTGCTGGCGTACCAGGCTGACAGATCGAAGGTCAGGGGCATTGCCCTCAGGAGCCCGCCCACGGTGAAGCCCACCAAGACCGAGACTAGTCCGAATCGAAACAGTACGGTCCAGAAGATCACCAGGATGCCGATATCAAAGGCCACCATCAACCTGAAGTCTTCAGGTCCCCGAAACAGGAAAACGAGCATCACGGACTCAACGATCACCGCCGCCCAAGTCTTGCGAAGCAAGAGCTTCAGCAATAGGAACATCATCACTACCATAAAGAGGTTCCAAATACTGATCGCAAGCACCCCGTTGACAGCACCCGCCAAGTGGCGCCCTCCTCTGAGAGCAACGGCCGACCACAGCTCGAAGATCGTCGCCGGTGGCTCCAGAGCCAGAACCAGAGAGGTCCACTCCATGGCGGCGAGCAGCAGTCTGTTGACGGCCCCCATGACCACTCCCACCAAGACGGCTCGGCCGACCAGCGGATCACGAAAGCGACCATCGAGCAGACGGACCCAGGAAGTCAGGATGTGGGGCCAGAGCCGTCGGGCGTAGGGCTCCAGTGCGATGTAGAAGACCCAGACCAAACATACCTGCCACGCCGCCCAAGCGAAGTGATGCGTGATCACGTAGATCTCGGCGCGGGCAGGCAAGTGGTCTGCGGCCAGGAGCCACACTACTCTCACCGCGCCAAAGAAGATCGCGATCCGAAAGGCCCCCCGCCTGTCCCCGCGGCCGAGGCGCAAATTGCGCCACGCGAGGAGTCCGCCCACCATCAGGACGATCACATACCAGGCGCTGAATCCCACCGGCATTCCCCAAATGTCCAATGCCTCGTCGGCACCAGGCCTGGTTGGCTCGACCCAAGGCTCGACGATTCTGAACCAGACCGCTTTGTCGCCAAGCCCTGCCGCCTCGACGCGGATGGCGATCCCCTCGGCTTCAG
>SBFI01000157.1 GCA_006227875.1 Acidobacteriota bacterium | reverse complement strand
CCCGCTGTCTCGGGTAAAGGCTGTGGGGTCTCCGGTCCAGGCGGGGGCGAGCAACTCATCGGCCTTGGCCGAGTCGAGCAACGTGGGCCGGCCGATCAACCGCGCCGAGGCGCCGATGACGGCCAGCAGCCCGCGGGTGACACCGGCCGATAGGTTGAAGACATTCACCTTCTTGCCGACCGCTTCGCCCACGGCCCGAGCCATCTCGCGGCTGGTAAAGATCTCGGGATGGCAGACCGGGTAGGTCTTGCCGACCGTCTCACCCACGCCGGCGGCAGCCAGCGCCGTCGCCAGATCGGGGGCAAAGAGCCCCGACAGCTCTTGCTCGCCGGAGCCCAGGGTGGCGCTCAGCCCGAGCCGGGCCGCCGCCTTGAAGGCGCGGAATATCTCGGTGTCGCCCGGCCCGTAGACGAGGGGTGGCCGCAGAATGGTCCACGGGAGGTCGCTGGCCCGCACCACCTCCTCGCCGGCCAGCTTGCTGCGGCCATAGACGGAGACCGGTCGGGGCGTCTCTTCACCGGTCTGTGGCCGGCCGGGTGTCGAAGGGCCGCCCGCGGCCAGCGACGACAGCTGGATAAAGCGGGGAGAGCCCTGGCCTCGAGCGGCGGCGACGAGGTTGGCGGTGCCGCCCTCGTTGATACGCAGAAACTCGTCCTCGTCCCGGGCCCGCACCAGCCCCGCCAGGTGATACACGATCTCCTGACTCGCGCAGGCCTGCTCCAACGCGGCCAGGTCATCGAGGTCACCAGGGACCGTGCTCACACCCAGCTCGACCAGACGCGCGGCCTTGCCTGGCGTACGCACCAAGGCCGTCACCCGGTCTCCCCTCTCGACCAGGGTCTCGACCAGGTGGGTGCCGATAAACCCGGTACCGCCGGTGACTAGGACTTTCAGAGGATGACCTCCGTCGGCCCGCAGCTACTTGATGCGGATAAAGATGGAGCCGACCTCCCCCCGCATCTCCACCTGCTGGGGATCGATCTGCACCACGAGGTAGCCCTCGACCCGCTCCCCCTGGCCGACGGCCTTGCCGTTGACCAGCGCGATGGGGTCAAACTCCGACCAGGCGATGCCCCCTAGCTCGAGGGTGACGCCGTCTTCGAGCTCCGCGCGTTGCAGATAGGTGGTGCCCGCGGCATCGATTGGTGTGCCGGCCGTTTCGGTTGCGGTGGGTGAGACACCGGCCGCCAGCGGGTCCGCGATCACGTCTGTCGGCAGCTCGGGCAGCGGCGCGCCCGCCGGCGTCGTCGGTAGCGGGTCCGGCTGCAGCTCGGTCTCGCTGACGGGTGCGCCGGAGCTGGTGGCCGGTATCTCGTCGACGAGGGCGACTTCCGGCGCCGGCGTCGTGGTCGCATCGCCGACGGGCTCGAGCTGTGACTCGGCCACGGGCGACGGTGCCGCCTGCGCGACCGGCTGCGCCTGACCCTGGTAGATCACATAGAGGGCGGTAAGACTGGCGACCAGAGCGACTGCCAGGACACCCACAGCCACCAGCGACCAGGGGGTTTGTCGCGGGGCACGATCCAGAACGGGTAGCGGCAGCCCCTTCGCCGCCGCCTCGCGCCGGTTTGTCTCCTGTTTGGCGCGCTTGAGGGCCTCGTTGATCAGGCTCATGCCACCTTGCCCTCCAGCTCTCGAATGGCCCGGCGCAGATGGTGGCCCTTGAGGTGATTGGTTCCCACCACATAGCCGCACAGCAGCGCCTTGTCGCAGACCGAGTTGATGAGGCGGGGGACACCACCCGAGTATTGGTAGATCCGCCGCAGGGCCCAGCGGCTGAAGGTGGGTCGGGAATTGCCACCCGCTACGTGTAGCCGGTGGCGTATGTACTCTTCGGTCTCACGAAAGGAGAGGGGCTCGAGGTGGTAGCGCACCGTGATCCGCTGGCGGAGCTGGCGCAGACCCTTCTCGTCCAGCAGACGGCGCAGCTCGGGTTGGCCGATGAGGATGATCTGCAGCAGCTTGTGTTGGTCGGTCTCCAGATTCGACAGCAACCGCACCTGCTCCATGAGCTCGGGGCTCAAGTCCTGGGCCTCGTCGATGACCAGCACCACCTCGTTTCCCTCGTGAGCCTGCTCGAGCAAAAACTCGTTGAGGGTCTCCAGCCAGGTGACCCGGTCGTTGCGACCGGCCGGCAGATGCAACTCCTTGAGGATCGTCCTCAGCAGCTGCGGACCGGTCATACAAGGATTGAGGATGAGCGCGGTGTGGTAGTTGTCTCCGAGCTTTTCGAGCATGGCGCGGCAGAGCGTCGTCTTGCCGGTGCCGACTTCACCGGTTATCTGGATGAAGCCTTTGGCCTCTTTGATGCCGAATTGGAGGTGATCCAGCGCCTCCTGATGGCGGTTGCTGAGAAAGAGGAACCGCGGATCGGGCGTGAGGTTGAAAGGCAGCTCGTAGAAGCCGTAGAACTCTTTATACATCGTGGAGTGTTTACCGGTCCCTGCCCAGTGGCGAAGTGTAGCAGAGGGCGCCGGTCGGCCGGCGCGAGCGGCCCGGACAGTGCCCCGACGGTGCCAAGTGTGTTAGGAAAAGGGGTTGGAATGGGAGGAGAAACGATGATCTCGTGGCGTAGACCGGGTCTTTTGGTGCTGTTGTTGGCGATTTCCGTGGGGAGTGTGGGACTCACAGGTGTGAGTAGGGGCGAGGAGATGGCGGTCGCCGAGCAGGGTAGGGCCATCAACAAGACCGGGGCCATCCTGACGCAAAGGCAGCGCCCCGCACCGGTCAACGAGGTGCTGAAGGAGCGTCTGGAGGAGCTGCTGCCACGTCTGATGCGCGAGACCGGCATCGACATGTGGCTGGTGCTCAATCGTGAGTACGCGGAGGACCCTGTCTACTTCAGCCTGGTGCCGGACCCCGTCTTTGCCGCCCGGCGTACCACCATGCTGGTTTTTTTCGACCGCGGCGAGGAGGAGGGCGTGGAGCGGCTGACCGTCAGCCGCTATCCGCTTGGCGACCTCTACGAGGCCGCCTGGGAAGGGGGCGACCTGGAAGAACAGTGGCTGCGTCTGGCCGAGGTCATCCGCGAGCGGGATCCGCAACGGATCGGGATCGACACCAGCCGTCACTGGGCGGTGGCCGATGGGTTGACGGCGGGTCTGCGCGCGCGTCTGGCCGAGGTCCTCGAACCGAAGCTCTCCAAGCGTCTGGTCTCGGCTGAGGAGCTCGTGGTGCGCTGGCTCGAAACCCGCACCGCACGGGAGCTCGAGATCTACCCGCATGTGGTGGCGCTGGCGCGCTCGGTCATCGCCGAGGCTTTCTCCGAGCGGGTCATCACCCCGGGGGTGACCACCACCGATGACGTGGCCTGGTACATCCGGCAGCGTTACGCAGACCTCGACCTGCCGATCTGGTTCATGCCGGATGTCGACCTGCAGCGGCAGGGGGGCGAATGCGAGGCCGACTCGCCGTTCTGCGGCGGCTCCGATGTCATCCGGCGTGGAGACATCCTCCACACCGATGTCGGTATCTGTTATCTGCGGCTTTGTACCGACACCCAGGAGATGGGCTATGTGCTGCGCGCCGGGGAGAAGAGTGTGCCAAAGGGCCTGGTCGAGGCCATGGCCGTCGGCAACCGGTGGCAGGATCTGCTCACCGCCGAATTTGTCACCGGCGATACCGGCAACGAGATCCTGGCGCGCGCCGCCGCCGTCGCCGAGGCGGAGGGGATGGAGTTCAGCATCTACTCCCATCCCATCGGTCTGTTTGGCCACGCCCCCGGTCCCACCATCGGTATGTGGGACAATCAGGGGCCGACACCGGTCAAGGGGGACTGGCGCCTCTATCCCAATACCGCCTACGCCATCGAAGGAAACGTCAAAGTGAAGCTGCCCGAATGGGACGGCCAGTTGGTGCAGATAAAGCTCGAGCAGAGCGCCGCCTACGACGGCACCGGTGTCGACTATCTCGCCGGCCGCCAGACCGACTGGCACGTCGTGCGCTGAGACAACCCAGCTTCTTCTACCAGCCATGGCCGGTCGACGAAACCCCAGCGACAAGCGCCCGCCCGCGAGCGGGCAGGGCCGGCGGCAGAAGCCGCGGGGCCCGATGGTCGATCTGCCGCTGCGACCGGGGAGCCCCGCGGCCCCGGGTGGTCAGCAGAAGCTGCCACTCGAGGGCGGTAGGCGGCGTCCACCGACGAAGCCCGGCTATGGCGCCGCCACGCGGCGTCGGGGCAAGCGGCGCTGGCCATTGATACTGCTCTTGCTGGCGCTGCTGGGAGTCGCTGCCTACTTCCTCTTCTGGCCAAAGCCGCCGCGGGCCGCTTTTTCACCGCTGGTCCTCGACGCCGGTGAGCAGCGGGTCCAGACCACCGGCGATCCCGTCGAGGTGGTGGTAACAAACGCCGGTGAGCGGCCGATGACCGTGATTCGGGCGGTGATCACAGGAGCCGCTGCCGAAGAGTTTGCCGTGGTTTCCGAGGAGTGTTCGGGGGTCATCATGGAGCCCGGTGGGAGCTGCCCGGTGAAGGTCGGCTTTACACCCGGCGCGATGGGGGCGCGGGAGGCGGTGCTCGAGCTCCACGGCGAGCTCGTCGATAGCCCGGCGACGCTGTCGCTGGTCGGCACCGGGATCGCGCCGCTGGTCGGTGT
This sequence comes from Acidobacteriota bacterium, assembly GCA_006227875.1. Taxonomy (GTDB): domain Bacteria; phylum Acidobacteriota; class Thermoanaerobaculia; order Multivoradales; family JAHEKO01; genus M0029. The sequence goes on along the minus strand of SBFI01000157.1, from coordinate 12,024 downwards.
CGAGCCCCGGCAGGTCGACTTTGGTTCGCGGGGAGTGGGGAGGTGGAGTGAATCGGTCATCGTGACCGTTTCCAACACCGGGACGGCGCCGCTGACGGTCGAGCGGCTGGCCATCGAGGGCCCCGCGGCCGACGATTTTGGCCGCAACGACGACAAGTGCGGCCGGCAGACCCTGTCACCCGGTGAGAGCTGCACGGTCAAGGTGGGCTTCCTGCCCCGCGCCGCCGGCGAGCGGGTTGCCCAGCTCGCCGTCCACAGCGATGCGCTGGAAGAGACCCTCCCGGTGCGGCTGGCGGGTATGGGTGAGTGGACCGGTCCGGCGCTGTCGCTGAGCGCGGAGGAGGTCGATTTCGGCGCGCGCAAGGTGGGCGAGGCGGTGACCGTGCGTGAGATCAAGCTGGTCAACCGGCAGGATCAGCCGGTCTCGGGGCTGCGGGTCGGTGTCGGCGACAGGCGACAGGGATTCTCGCTGTCGAGCGAGAACTGCTCGGGCGGTTCGCTGGCCCCTGGGGCCGAGTGTGTGGTCAAGGTGGCGTTCAAACCCGCCGCGGAGGGGAGCTTTGGCACCGCTCTCGAGATCACCCACCCGTCGGTCGAGGGCAGCCTGCTGGTCGGTCTGGCCGGCAGCGGTGTGGCGCCCCGCTTGAGTTGGGTGTCTACCCGAGCCGACTTCGAAGCCGCGCGGGCAGAGACCGGTCGCGCGACCCGTACCCTGGAGCTGCGGAATCAGGGAACCGCGGCGGCGAAGATCACCGAGGTCTCGATCACCGGTGGCGATGACAGCGGCTTCTCAAAGGGCAAAGACGAGTGTGCTGGTGGCACCGTCCAGCCCGGCTCTTCCTGTCGCATCGAGGTGGTGTTCGAACCCAAGCGGGAGGGCGGCCATCAGGCCGAGCTCACCGTCCGTCCGGCGCCCCACGAGGGTCCGGCGAACGTCGCGCTGGCAGGGACCGGCATGGCGCCCCGTCTGGCTTTCGATCGCGAACTGCTGGACTTTGGTCGCGTCGCACGCACCACCTTTCGCGAGGTGGACCTGGTGCTGCGCAATCCGGGCTCGGCGCCGCTGACCATCCGCGAGCTTCAGGTGGCCGGTGAGTACGAAGGAGAGTTCATCGTCTCCGGCGGTACCTGCTCGATTAGCACAGGCCTGGGACCGGGTGAGCAGTGCCTGTTGAAGGTTCGCTTCACACCGCAAGAGGAGGGCCGCCGCTCGGCCCGGTTGTTGCTCGATCACGACGGTCTGTCGGGTGCCAAGGAAGTGCCGCTCGGTGGCGCCGGCACACCGCCACCGATCCCACGTCTCGAGGTCACCCCCGCGAGCATCGATTTTGGCCAGCAGCCCGTGGGGCAGAGAAGCTCGATCTCCAGCATCTCCTGTTCCAACCCCGGTACCGGTCGGGTCGACTTCCGCGACTTCGAGGTCGAGGGTGCTGGCGCCGGCGACTTCTACATCGTCCCGGCCACCTGTGATGCGGTTCCCTATCTGCTCCCCGGGGCCAACTGCTCGCTCGGCATCCGCTTTGTGCCCTCGGTGCCCGGGGTTGTCAGAGCGGAGCTCGTCATCCGTCACACCGCTGATGCCCGTGACCGCCGCGTCACGCTCGTCGGCGAAGGAATCTAGACTCTAGACTCGCAACAAACTGTCTAGATGACCGGCGATCTCGTCGGCGCCGTTCTCCGCCACCGCTGGTGGGCGGTCGGCGTCCAGCAGCCGGGGCAGCTCCTCCAGCCACGTGCCCTCTCGAAACTCCTCGGCCGAGATCTCGTGACAGGGCAGGTGACGCTGGGCAAACTCCGCCAGGATCGGCGACTCCGGGAAATGGGGTCGGCGGACAAAGACCAGCGGCACCCCGGCGCGGTAGGCCTCGGCGAGGGTGCTGTAGCCGAGCTTGCCGACAACCACGTCGGCCGCGGCGACCAGATCGGGGTGGTAGAGCGGCGTGTGGTGGGGGAGGAGAACGAGGTTGTCGCGGCCGGTCCAGCGCTCGGCGCCACCGGGGACCACAAAAACCATCTCCTGGTGACGCTCGAGGAGATCGAGAAACTCGTAGTCCCACACCACCCCGCCCATTGTCAGCAGAACCAGCGGCCGGTCGTCGTCGAGGTCGAGCCGGTGGCGAGTGACGCTCGGCTCGGTGCGAAATCGCCGGCTCACCGGGCCGACCCTGGCGGCTTCGGCAAGCGGTTGGCAGCAGGGATCGGTCTGGATCCTGAGGGTGGCGGCGTCGAAGCACTCTTCGAGCAGAGGCAGAAACCGGGCGAGAGCCGGCTCGCTGTCGACGTAACCCCGTAACCCCGGTAGATCCAATCCCAGGTAAAGCTCTCGACCAACACACCCGGTATCCCGGCCCGCGCCGCCACCGCCGGACCCAGCGGCGAGATGTCCGTGACCAGCAGGCGGCAGCCCGCCGCCTCCACCGTCTCCGCCAGCCTGGTCACCCGCCCATCGGTGAAGGGAAGGAAGTCCGCCAGCGCACGGGCGGTGGCAGCGGGGTCCTCCTCGAGCGAGCTCGTCTGCACCAGACCGACATCGGTGAGAACCGGGTGGAGGGTTATCGGGCTCAGACCGGAGTCCTCGAAGAACCAGGCCGGCACGGTGGTAAAGATCTCGATGCGGGTGTCGGGCCGGAGCGCCCTCAGGGCCTCCATCACGGCGACGCTCCGCGCCGCGTGACCAAAGCCGTGCGGGGAGACGAAATAGGCGATGGCCGGGGTCATGGATGAACGAATCGGTCTAGACTAGGTCCCTGCTTCACCCGGCCACGATGGGGCGGGAGGTAGCCGATGGATGTCGCCAGGATAGCCCAGATCGTCAAGAAGGTCAGTCAGGCCGGTCGCGAGGTGCTGCTCGAGCCGGAGGGTCTCGAGGTGCTGCGCATGATGGGAGTGCCGGTGCCGCCCTACTTGTATCTAAAGGGTCGGCCGGAGGTGTCGGCCCGCTCCCTTGAGGGGCTCGCCGGCGACCGGGTGGTGGTCAAAGCGGTGTCACCCGAGATCCTCCACAAGAGCGAGATGGGGGCCATCCGCGTTGTCGCCCGCGAGCCGGCGGCGGTGAGGTCGGCGATGGGGAGCATGGAAGAAACGCTGAAGGGTCACGGTCTCAAGGGCTTCACCGTCCACCAGTTCGTGCCCTACGTGCCGGCGCTTGGCAACGAGCTGCTGCTCAGCATGCGTTGGAGCGACGACTTCGGTCCGCTGGTGACACTGGGGCTGGGTGGTGTCCATGTCGAGAAGCTGGCCGAGGGATCTTCGGGCATGGGGCAGACACTGGTGATCTCTCCGCGGCTGGCTGCGACCGAAACGGGTACCGACCCGCTCGCGGCCTCGACCCTCGGCGAGCTACTGACGACACCCCAGCGGGGGTACCCGCCGATCGTGGATGGGGGAGAGCTGAGCGACTTTCTCCAGCGCTTCGTGGAGGCGGCGTCGGTGCTGCTGCCGGAGCTGTTGGAGGAGGTCGAGATCAACCCACTGGTCGTTCACGGGGGGAAGCTGGTGGCGCTCGATGTGCTGGCACGAAGGGCGCCGGCGCCCCATCTGCCGGCCTTCGAGCGCCCGATAGAGAAGATCGATCGGCTCCTGCATCCGCGGTCGATCGCCGTGGTGGGGGTGTCGCAGCGGATGAACCCGGGGCGGGTCATCCTGCAGAACATCCTCGAGGCGGGCTTCGATCCCGAACGGGTCTTTGTGGTCAAGTCGGGTATCGAGGAGCTCGAGGGATGTCGCTGTGTGGCCGATGTCCGGTCGCTCCCGGAAAGGGTCGACCTGCTGATTCTCGCTGTGGCCGCCGATCGGGTGCCGGAGATCCTCACCTCCACCATCACCATGTCCAAGGCCGAGAGCGTCATCGTCATTCCGGGTGGCCTGGAAGAGAAAACCGGCTCGGAGGCGATCATCGGCGACATGCAGGCGGCGCTGGCCCGCGCCCGCACCATGGATTGGCGGGGACCGGTCGTCAACGGCGGCAACTGTCTGGGTATCCGCTCGCGCCCGGGTCGTTACGACACCCTGTTTCTGCCCGCCTACAAGATGCCCGAACCGGCCGCCGAGCCGCAGCCGGCGGCTCTCATCTCCCAGAGCGGCGCCTTTCTGGCCGCCAAGATGAGCAAGCTCCAGGAGCTCGATTTCCGCTACGCCGTCTCGGTGGGCAATCAGTTCGACCTGACGATCGGCGACTATCTCTCCTACCTCGGCGACGATCCCGAGCTCGACGTCTTTGCCGTCTACGCCGAGGGCTTTCGGCGTCTCGATGGGATGAAGTTCCTACTGGCCGCGCGGCAGATCGCTCACCGGGGTGGCACCGTCGTCCTCTACCGCGCGGGGCGAACCGCGGCTGGGGCGGCCGCAGCGGCGAGCCATACCGCGTCGATTGCCGGCGACTATAGGGTGACCCGGGCGCTGGCGGCGAGTGTCGGAGTGGTGGTGGCCGAGACCATGGCCGATTTCGAAGATCTGGTCGGTCTCTTTCTCAACCTCAGGGAAAAGAGGGTGACCGGTTGGCGGGTGGCGATGCTCTCTAATGCCGGATTCGAATGCGTCGCTATCTCGGATAGCCTGGAGTGGTTCGAGCCTGCTTCCTTTTCGGCGGCGACCTTGAGCCGCCTGCAGACGATCTTCATCAGCTCCGGTATCGACCGGGTGGTGGACCCGCGCAATCCACTCGATGTGACACCGATGATGGGAGACGCCGCCTTCGAGGCGGCGGTCCGGGCTGTCCTGGAGGACGAAGGTGTGGATGCGGCGGTTGTCGGCTGTGTACCGCTGACCGGCGAGCTGGATACCCTGGCCCCCGGAGGCACCCACCCGGAGGATGTCACCAACCCCGAGTCGGTGGCCGGCCGGCTGGCCGGTCTTTTCCAGGAGTACGACAAGCCGTGGGTCGCCGTGGTGGACGCCGGCCGCCCCTACGACCCGATGACCGACCAGCTGCGGCGCGCCGGTATTCCGACCTTCCGCACCGCCGAGCGGGCGGTGCGTCTGTTCGAGGTGTTTACCGCTCGGCGACTTTCCTAAGGATAGAGCCGCTCGACCGTCCACCCGCCGCTCTCGCGGACATAGAGCAGACGGTCGTGGAGCCGGTGGGCCTGGTTGTGCCAGAACTCGATGCGGTCGGGCTTCAGCCGATAGCCGCCCCAAAAGTCGGGTCTGGGGACCTGCCGGGCCGCAAACTTTGCCTGGTATTTGAGGTAGCGACCGATCAGGGTTCGGCGTGAGTCGAGCGGCCGGCTCTGGTCGGAGGCCCAAGCGCCCACCTTGCTGCCCCGATCGCGCGTGGCGAAATAAGCGTCGGCCTCCTCGTCGGAGACGCGCTCGACCACACCTTCGACCCGCACCTGCTCGTCGATCGACGGCCAGTGGAAGCAGAGGGCGGCGTTTGGGTTCTCCTCCAGGTGCCGCGCCTTGCGGCTTTCGAGGTTGGTGTAGAAGACAAAGCCCCGCTCGTCGACCTGCTTGAGAAGCACAACACGGACGGTGGGGTGGGTGGAGGAGTCGACCGTCGCCAGGGCCACCCTGGTGGGGTCCGCGACCTCGTGCTCCTTGGCACGAGCATAGATGTCCAGAAACTCCCGGATCGGATCTGCCGTTTGGGCCGCCATAGAACGGCGCCTATTCTATGCGGCCGCGCGAAGGCCGGTGCTTCAATCGGTGGACCGGGTCGAGAACCGGGCCACGGTCGGCTTCACCAACCTCTCGAAGTCCGCGTATGCGAGCTTGAGCAGCTCGGTGTGGGAGCCGGCGTTGAAGGCGATCTCGGCGTCTTCGGCAAGACTCTCGGTGGCGTAGACCTCCATGTCGTAGAGGTTGCCGAAGGGCGGCATGGCACCGGGCTCGCACTCCGGGAAGAGGCCCTTGAACTCCTCTTCCGTAGCCAGCTCCACCTTCTTCGCCCCCGCCACCTCGGCCAGGTGCTTCAGGTCCACCTGGTACGAGGCCGGCAGCACCGCCATCGACATCTTGCCGTCAACCTTGACCATCACGGTCTTGGCCACCTCCCGGCCCGGGATGTGAGCCGAAGCGGCAATCTCTTGAGCGGTGTAGGCGGGCGAATGGGCGATAGCGATGTACTTGATCTTGTTCTTGTCCAGGAACTCTCTAAGCGTTTTGACCGGCATCATCTCCTCCAGTGTCGTGGTTCGACATCCAGGACTCGGTTAGCAAGCGGGCTCGCGACGCACGGTGAGCACCGGACAGGCGGCCCTCTGCACCACCCGCTCGGCGGTGCTCCCCAGCAGCACATGGCTGAGGCCCGTGCGGCCATGAGTTCCCATGGCGATCAAATCGACCTTTAGTGTCTCCGCCTGATCAACAATCACCTCGGGCGGATACCCCTCGATGGCGAGGATGTTCACCTCGACCCCGTTACGGCGTAACGGCTCGGCGAACTTGTCCAGCCGGGCGCGGACATCGATGTCGACGTTCTTCCACAGCTGGAGGCCGGCGGCGGCCGAGCCATAGGCGCCCTCGACACCAAACTCGTAGGGCACATGGTAGGAATGGAGGAGAAACACCTCGGACTCCTCCGGAGTTTCGGCCAGCAGCGACAGACTCCAGGTGGCGGCCCGTTTGGATTCTTCGGACAGATCGGTGGCCACCAGGATCCGGCGCACCGGTCGCTCGCGGTCAGCATCCTGCGGGTGGACCGTCAGCACCGGGCAGTTGGCTCGCTGGACCACCCGCTCTGCGGTGCTTCCCAGCAGCAGGTGATCGAGCCCCCGGAGACCGCGGGTGCCGACAACGATGAGATCGGCGCACAATTTGTCGGCGGTGCGGGTGATGACACCGGAGGGCTCGCCGATCTCGACCGCCCAGTCGACCTCGTCGATTCGCGTGCGGGCCTCCTCGGCGAGCTCGGCCAGTTTCTCTTCAGCCGCCTGCCGGAGCTTCTCGTGCAGATCGGCCTGGATGCTGACGTAGTCCATGGCCAGACCGCTGAGGCTGATGCCGTGGATCAGATGAAGTCGTGAGCTGTGATCGCGGGCGATCTCGGTCGCCCACTGGATGCCGATCTTGGCGGTCTCCGAGAGATCGGTGGCCGCGACGACGGTCCGCAGATGGCTGGGGGTGGGTTCCGGGTCGGTCATAGAGCGACCTTCCTCGTCTCATAGTAATCCTACACCCACCGGTTGTCAGCCCGCATTCTCGCTTCCGGGCCGGGCAGGGTGGCACGGGCGGCTAGCCGGCGCCGAGGATATCTTCTTGGATGTAGCTGAGAATATGCCGTTCTGAGAGGAATCCGACGATCTTTGAATCCTCGACCACCGGCATGTGTCGGAGGTCTCTGGCCACCCGGTTGTGGATGGCGAAGGCCGGTGGATCGGTCGGCGCCACGATCATGGGTTTGGGGGTCATCACTGCCGAGACCGGAGTGGCTGCGGGATCGATGGCCGGCCGCAGAACCCTGGTGAGCACGTCCTTCTCGGTAAAGATCCCGACCAGCTCGGAGCCCTCCTGGACCAGGACACAGCCGTGCTGCTCGCTCCGCATCTTCTCGATCGCCTCGGTCACTGTGCTCTTCGGTGAGACCACGACCGGCGGGGCTGTGGGCAGATCGGCGATGTGATCGGTCAGCAGCCTGCCGCGGAAACCGGTGCGGGCCTCCGGCAGGTCGAGTCCGGCGAGATCCGTGCCGCACTCCTCGCAGAAATCCACGCCCGCGATGTTGTCGTGACTGCAGTTGGGGCAGCGCACCCTATCCACCCTCGGGTCGGTGTAGCTCCTGGTGGAGCCGTGGTGGGAGGTTGAGCACCGTTTCCGGCATATGGTCGGCGATGTACCGGAGAATCTCGCGGCTGGTGAGGACTCCCGCCGTACAACCTTTGTCGTCGATGATGGGAATGTGGCGGTAGCCGCCGTCGACCATGACCTTGATCGCCGCCGGCAGCCCTTCGTCGATGCTCAGGGTGACCGGATCCGGGGTCATCAGCTGTTCGATGGGTGTCGACGGTTCCAGATCCTCGAGCGCGGTGCGGTAGAGAATGTCGCGATGGGAGAAGATGCCGACGGCCTTGTCCCCCTTGCAGACCACGACGGCGCTCCAATCGCCCTCGTCCATCAGGCGATAGACCTCCTCCAAGGGCGTCGTGGGCTTCACCACGATGTTCTTTCGCATCGGCAGCTCGCGGATTCGGGCTGCCTTGATGAGGTCAGCGATCTTCAGTGCCATCGGCGTAGGGTAGCACAGGACGCCGTCTATCGGTCCGGCTCGCGGGTAGGCCGCTCTCGACCCATGGGCCCCTGCCTGGGTCGCGCAAACTGGCGCGAGGCGAGCAGAGAGTCGAACTTTTCCAATTGCTCGGGAGTGAGAATCGCCTTCAGCTCGGTGAGCAGTAGCTGCCTGTCTGGCTGAGTGTCCCGCGCCTCGCGGTGGAGCGTCAGCGCTATCTCGCCCAGGCGCTCGAGATCGGGGCTCTCGGTCTCGGCCAGCCGGTTGAACTCCTGCCGGAGCTCGGCGATCTGCTTGCGGGTGGCCTCGCGAGACTGGATGTGCTGGTCGATGGTTTCCTGCCACTTGGCCGACTGCTCCTCGCTCAGGTCGAGCTCTGCGCCCAAGTGCTCGAGCCGCGCCGCGCCCCAGCGCTGGGCGTCGGGACCCCGACCGTCGCGAGGTCTGGCAAAGTCTTGCGGCTGGGCTATCAAAGGACGGATTGCCACCAGCAGGAGCCCGGCCGCTACCAACAGGGTAATCTTTCTCATCGTCATTCTCCTCGGAGGGTAAACTTGGAGATCGAGCTCAATCGATTCTAGAAGTCTGGGGAGTTTCTAATGTCCGAGCCACTCGAGACCACCGAACCTCTGACCGGGGTCGATCGCGCCTGGCTTAGGATGGACGATCCCACCAACCTGATGATGATCAACGGGGTGGTGATGATGGATGGGCCGGTGGATCACGAGGAGATCAAGGCCAACCTCGAGAACCGGCTGCTGACCATCCCCAGATTCCGGCAGCGGGTCGTCACCAGGGGTAGATTCGGCCGCCACCACTGGGAGCTCGACCCCGACTTCGATCTGGAGGCCCATGTCGAGCTGGTGAGCCTGCCCGAGCCGGGCGGCGACCGGGAGCTGCAGGAGCTGGTGAGCGAACTCATGAGCGTGCCGTTGGATACCTCCAAGCCGTTGTGGCACCTGCATCAGGTGGACAACCACAAGGGAGGAACCGCGCTGCTTTGGCGTCTCCACCACTGCATCGGCGACGGTATCGCCCTGATGTTGGTGTTGCTCTCCCTGACCGATTTGAAATCGGGCCAACCCGCGGTCGACACCGACGCGGCCGCAGGGCAGTGGGAGGAGAACCCGCTGCGCCGGCTCTTCAGCACCGGTCCGCTGGCTCCCGATATCGCCCGCGGTCACCTGGAGCGGGTCATGCCGGCAGCGGTCAAGCTGCTTACCGGCCCCGCCGAGGCGTTCAAAGCGTTGAGCAAGTGGAAGAAGGGCGGCGCCTCGGTGCCGGCCTTTGGTCGGCTGGCGGCGCGGCCGCCCGATCGCAAGACGCTCTTCAAGGGGCCCCTGGGGGTGGAGAAACGGGCGGCCTGGTCCGACGGCCTCCCCCTCGATGATGTGCAGCGGGTGTGCAAGCACTTCGGCGGCACGGTCAACGATGTCCTTACCAGTGCGGTAACCGGGGGCATGCGCCGCTACCTCGAGAGCAAGGGAGCGCTGCGGAAGGGGCTCAATGTGAGGGCGGTGGTACCGGTCAGCCTACGACCGCTCGAGCAGATGGCTACTCTCGGCAATCAGTTTGGTCTCGCCTTTCTCTCGCTTCCCGTTGGTCTGGGGGACCCGGTCGAGCGATTCGCCGAGCTCAGAAGGAGGATGACACCGCTCAAGAGATCGTTCGAGCCCTGGGTGGCGCTGCAGATTCTCGGCGCCATCGGTCGGCTGCCACGGCGGGCGCAAAACCTCGTCGTTCGCATCTTTGGCGCCAAGGGCACCGCGGTGATGACCAATGTGCCGGGTCCGACCGAAGTCCTCTATCTGGCGGGGGTACCGATCCGCAGCTTCATGTTCTGGGTGCCGCAGTCGGGCCGCATGGGGATGGGTATCGCCTTTGCCAGCTACGCCGGCGAGGTGCGTCTGGGTATCGCCACCGACACCGGCCTGGTGGCGGATCCGGAGAAGATCGTCGAGGGTTTCCACCAGGAGTTCGACGAGATGCTCCGGTTGGCGCGCAATGGCTAGCTTCGGCGAGCTGCTGCGCAGCGCCGACTTCTGGAAACACGCCAGCATTCCCTTTGTGGCGGCTGTCGTCGGTTGGGCCACCAACTGGGTGGCGGTCAAGCTGACCTTTCTGCCGCTGGAGTACCGCGGTATCCGGCCGATTCTGGGTTGGCAGGGGATCATCCCGTCCAAGGCGGGGAAGATGGCGGCGATCTTTGCCGAGTCGACCATGTTCCGCCTGGGGACACTAGGTGAGATCTTCCGCCACATGGATCCCGGTGCGATGGCGGTCCACATTACCGGTGTGGTCGACCGCCGGCTCGAGGGCTATACCGACGAGATTATGTTCTGGCGCGGCAAGAGCGCCCTCTGGCGGACTGTGCCGGCGGGGGTCCGGGAGCGCGTCTATACCCGTGTGCGAGCCGAGCTGCCCGAGCGCGTCGATGCCCTGATGCACGTCATCGGCGACGACGTCGAGGAGCTGGTGGACTTCAAGCACATGCTGGTGACCGAGCTCGAGGGCGACAAGGCGCTGCTCAACCGTCTCTTCCTGGAGTCGGGTGAGGCGGAGTTCAAGTTCATCATCCGCTCGGGTCTCTATTTCGGCTTTCTCTTCGGCCTCATCCAGCTCACGGTCTGGGTGTTCTACAAGGAGTGGTGGGTGCTGCCGGTATTTGGCCTTATCGTCGGCTTTGTCACCAACTGGATCGCCATCAATCTCATCTTCCGCCCGCTCAACCCCACGCGCGTCGGCCCCTGGACGGTGCAGGGTCTCTTTCTCCAGCGCCAGAGCCAGGTGGCGGCGGTATGGTGCCGGCTGGTGACCCGCGAGATCGTCACCATCCGCCAGATCATCCACGCCATGCTCACCGGACCCAGGTCGGAGAAGACCCGCGAGGTGATTCGCCGGCACATCCGGCCGCTGGTGGACGAGGCCGTCGATGCCATGGGTGTGCTGCGACCGGCGGCCGAGCTCGCGGTGGGTGAGGAAGGGCTCGACGAGATCCGCGATTCGGTGGGTGAGAAAGCGGTTGAAGTCTCGGCGGAGCCGTTCAACCACTGGCCCTTCAACGAGGAGCGGGCGGAGATCCTCGAGGAGCTGCTCCGCGAACGTATGGTGGCGCTCCCCTCGGTGGAGTTCCAGGACCTGTTGCGGCCCTGCTTTCAGGAGGACGAATGGAAGCTGATCCTCACCGGGGCCGTTCTGGGGTTTCTGGCCGGGTTGGCTCAGCTGATCTTTGTCTTTGGCGGCTTTGGCGGGTAGGGTTGCTGACCCATTGGGGTGTTGACAGGCAGGGGTAGAGGAGTATCCTGGAGTCAGGGAAGAAAAGTAGGCAGAACACGAGCTTCGGGCTCACACGACAAGGAGGTGGTAATGGGAACCGTACCGAGATACCGCGACCACTTCGACCGTGAGACGCAGGCGGTGGGTTGGAACGCACCCGATGGGCGTCGCTTTCTGGTGTGTGGCACGGAGCATGGTTACGCCCTACGCTCGCCCGATGACTGGGAGTCGGACGACAGCGTCGAGTTCGAGGCCGATCTCGACGGCAACGTGTTTTTCGACGGGGAGCCTGTGGGCTGGAAGATCCCGCGCGAAGTCCTGCGCCGCACCGCCATCTAGAACCGAAACGCAACCGAAGTGGCCCGCCACCGTGCCGGCCGAGGGGGGGCGTGTCTCCACGACTGATGGTGGCCCGGTCCCGGCACCTGCGGGGGCTCCCCTCCGCTGCGCGGGAGCATGGCTCCGCTGCGGTGAGCCCCCTCCGGCCCCGAGCTCGGGCAGCCACGGCGACCGCCTGGGGCCGCGGGTTCTCGACCCGGCTACGCTAGCGAAGACGATGCTCCGCCGGGCCGAAACCCGCGTCC
>SBFI01000283.1 GCA_006227875.1 Acidobacteriota bacterium | reverse complement strand
TGCTCCCCTCACCAGCGCGGGCGAGAAGCCGCAACGCGGTTTCGCTGACCTCGATCTTCTCGGCTTCGGCCAACGCGGCGAGATGAGCCGCCACTGCCGGTGTCGCCACCCGCCGGAAATGAAACTCCTGACAGCGAGAGAGGATCGTTGCCGGGACCGCCTCCACCTCAGTGGTGGCAAAGACGAACAGCAGATGCTCGGGTGGCTCTTCGACGATCTTCAGGAGAGCGTCGAAGGCCTGGCGCGAGAGACGGTGGATCTCATCGATGATGACCACTTTGTAGCGATCGCGCGCCGGGCCGTATTTGAGGCTCTCGGTCAGCTCGCGGACCTGCTCGACCTTGGAGTAGGTAGCGGCGTCCACCTCGATGACATCCATGTCGGCGCCGGCGGTGATCTCGCGGCAGACGACACACTCGTTACAGGGATCGGCGGCAAGACCCGTTTCGCAATTCAGGGCTTTGGCCAGCACGCGCGCGACGCTGGTTTTGCCGACACCACGGATGCCGGAGAAGAGATACGCCTGGGCGACACGGCCTTCGCTCAAGGCGTTGCGCAATGCAGTGACGATCGGCTCCTGGCCGACCACACTGGAAAAATCTTGCGGGCGCCACTTGCGGGCGAGAACCTGATAGGCCATCGATGATTCCGGGGATCAGGGGTCGACGAAGGGCTCCGGCTTGTCTGCGGCACCCGACCAAGATGCCTTATCGCTTCCCTTCCGGGCCTGACGAGGTTCGGAACCGGTCGGTGCACAGGACCCGAACCCTTCGCCCGCCCCTGCCGGGGATCTGATGGTACGTTCTGGGGAGAAGCATGTAAAGCGGGGGAACGGACCGGGCGCGGCGAGCCGGGTTCCTGCTGTTAGAATTTTCGGCCAGCTCGAGGGGTGAAAAGGGTCGAAGCAGAATGGATGACAGCAATTGGATGCGGCAGGCCGTCGAGGAAGCCGAGCGCGCCGCCCGCAGGGGGGAGATCCCGGTGGGTGCGGTCATCGTGAGGCAAGGCGAGATCATCGGTAGAGGGCATAACCGGAGAGAGACCGACGACGATCCGCTCGCCCATGCCGAGATCCTTGCCATCCGTCAAGCGGCTCGGGCAGTGGGCAACTGGCGCCTGGTCGGCTGCACCATCTATGTGACGCTCGAGCCCTGTGCCATGTGCGCCGGCGCGCTGGTAAACAGCCGCGTCGACCGTCTCGTTTTTGGCACCAGGGACCCCAAGGCCGGTTTCTGCGGCAGCCTCGGTGACCTGGTCACCGACGAGCGGCTCAACCATCGACTAGATGTCACCGAGGGTGTGCTGGCCAAAGAGTGCGCAGGTCTCTTGCGGGGGTTTTTTGCTACGCTGCGCTCGGAGTGATCGGTTCTTTGACGGCCGCAAGGCCAGACAGCAAAACGGAGAGGTGACCGAGTGGCCGAAGGTGCACGCCTGGAAAGCGTGTGTAGGGGTAACTCTACCGTGGGTTCGAATCCCACCCTCTCCGCCACACTCGTCAACCCAATCAGGAGAGGTGCCAGAGTGGTCGAATGGGGCGGTCTCGAAAACCGTTGACCGTGCAAGCGGTCCGTGGGTTCGAATCCCACCCTCTCCGCCATCCCCACCCGCCCGTCCGCAGTGAGCCGTGGGCAGTGAGGGCGGCGCCAGCCGAGTCAGGTGGGATTCGAACCCACTTACGGACGCGCGCTTGCGCGCGTCCGCCAAAAGGCAAAGACTGAACGAAGTTCGCGTAGCGGACTTCGAATCCCACCCTCTCCGCCATCCCCACCCGCCCGTCCGCAGTGAGCCGTGAGGGCCGCGGTCTTGACCGCGGACCCCGTAATTCGTTAAATTCAGTCGTTTGCGACGACGAGACGCGTCCGGGGTCGGACAAGAAGAGCGTCTGCGACCCGGATTGAAGATAAACAGAGATCGGTTTTAGGAACTACGAGCTGTGAAACGGACATTTCAGCCGAACAAACGCCGCAGAAAGCGGAAGCACGGCTTCCGGCTGCGCATGCGGACCCGCCAGGGAAGAGCCATCATCAGCCGGCGGCGCAGAAAAGGGCGCGCTCGCCTCTCTGCCTGATCGATGTCTGGCCGGCAGGCCCACCCGGAGACGGGGGAGGCCCTGCTCCCACACGAGAGGCTGCGGCAGCGTGGAGACTTTCTTCTCTGCTACCGCCGGGGGCGCCGGCGTCATGGCTCGTTGGTGACTCTGTATTTCTTGTCGGCCGAGCCGGATCGGGGCTATGCCCGGCTTGGCATTAGCGTTAGCCGCAAGGTCGGGGGTGCGGTGGTCCGCAATCGGACCAAGAGACGAATCAGGGAGTGTTACCGCCGATGGAGCGAACGGAGGAGGTTGCCGTCCGTCGATCTGTTGATCCACGTCAAGCCGCCGGCAGCGCAGGCGGACTTCTCGACCCTCGAGAGCGAAATTCTGCGTCTGCTTGGACCACTGGCGAGCCAGCGGGGTTGAGCCCCCTGGCGCGGGTCGCGGTTGCCGCGTTGACGGCCTACAAACGCTGGCTGTCGCCGCTGTTGCCGCGGGCCTGCCGGTTCACGCCCACCTGTTCGGAATACGCGCTAGAGGCGGTGGTCAAGTACGGTTTCTGGCGCGGTGGTGGTCGCGCCCTGGGTCGTCTGCTGCGCTGTCATCCGTTTCACCCCGGGGGGGTCGATTTACCGTAGCTGGATCCTGGCAGCCGACCCCGGTGGGGGCCGGCGAGAAAGGACACAAACACCTTGGATACCCGTCGTCTATTTCTGGCTTTCCTGCTCTCCTTGGGAGTGCTGCTGCTGTGGGGGAAGCTCTTTCCGCCGCCGGAGCGGCCGGCGACCAGGCCGGCCCCGGTGGAGACCGCGACCCCGGTCGAGGAGACGGCAGCACCCAGCGAGCAACCACCGGTCATCCAAGAGGCGGCACCCGAGCCGCCAACGACGCCGGTGGCCGAGCCCGAGCTCAGCAGCGAGCCGATCGAGGCCGAGGTGGAAGAGCGCACGGTGGTCGAGACCGAGTGGTTTCGCGCCGAGCTCACCAACCGAGGTGCCACGTTGGTGGGGTTCGAGATTTTGGCCCATCAAAATTTCGACGGTGGGCTGGTCGATCTGGTGCGCGCCCGCAGGGGGATTCCAAATCCGTTCGCGCTGGTAGGCAGCGGTGGCGAGGCGCTGGCGGTAAACGACTCGCTGTTTGTTCTCGAGCGCGGGGTGGGAGAAGAGGGCAGCCAGGTGCTGACCTACACCTTCAACGGTGCGGCCGGGTCGGTCGAAAAACGGTTCATCTTTCGTCCCGACGGCCTCTTCGAAGTCGAGGTGACGCTGGCCGGGGCTTCACAGGGTTGGGGTCTGCTGATGGGTCCCGGGGTGCGCAATCCGACCGCCGACGAGTTGGGCAACCGGTTTGCGCAGCGCTCGGCGGTCTACCGCATCGGCCAGGAGGTGGAAAAAGTCAACTCCCAGAGCCTGGCGGAGCTGACGACGATTCCGGCACCCGGACTGCTCTGGGTGGGTCTGCAGGACACCTACTTTCTGACCGTGGCGATTCCCGAGAGCGGGCTCGGACAGGCGGTGTTGGGTCCTGCCGTTGTGCTCCCGGCGGCGGCCGGCGAGCCGGCCGGGTTTCTTCCCTTCCGCTCCGAGGAGGAGCTGAGCGAAGAGCAGGAGGACCTGAGCCGGGAGCTGCTGCTCACCCTCCAGGCCAACGGTGAGCGTCTGTCGACGGTTGCCTTCTGGGGAGCCAAGGAGTACGACCGCCTCGAGGCATTGCCCTATGGTCTCGAGCAGACGGTCGATCTGGGATGGTTCCGCTTCTTCTCGTTGATTCTGCTCAAGGGACTGCGTTGGATCTACGACCACATCGTTCCCAACTACGGCTGGGCCATCATCCTGCTGACAGTGGTCATCCGCATCGTGCTCTTTCCGTTGACCCACAAGAGCACGGTGTCGATGCAGAAGATGCAGAAGCTCAACCCCAAGATCCAGGCGATCCGCCAGAAGTACCGGGGCAAGCTCAAGGACAAGCAGGGGCGACCGAGCCCGGATGCCCAGCGCAAGATGAACGAGGAGATCATGGCCCTCTACAAGAGCGAGGGGGTCAACCCGGCCGGCGGCTGTCTGCCCATGCTGCTCCAGATCCCGGTGCTGTTCGCCTTCTACCGGCTACTGTCGGCGGCGATCGAGCTGCGGGGCGCCCCCTGGATACTCTGGATCCAGGATCTGTCGGTAAAAGATCCGTTCTATGTCCTGCCCATCGTCATGGGAGCGAGCCAGTTCCTACAGCAGAAGATGACCCCGGCTGCCGGGGACCCCATGCAAAGACGGATGTTTGCCATGATGCCGATCTTCTTCACCGTGCTGTTTCTTGGCTTCCCCAG
>SBFI01000282.1 GCA_006227875.1 Acidobacteriota bacterium | reverse complement strand
CTGCCGCGCCGATTGAAGCGGCCGGTCCGACCACGCGCCCTCGGCGCGCGGTGCCCGCCGGCCGTTGCTAGGAAGTCAGAAGCTCGGAGACGGCGCGGTATCCCTCGTCGATGGCGGCATCCGCGTAGGCCCGGCCCGCCGCGGCACTAGCCACCGGCGTCGACCGAAAGCCGACAGCGGACCCGATCTTCACCCGTGGCGGCATCGACGGTGTCAGGCAGGATACTGACGCGCGCCGGCTCGATACCCGATTGTTCTACAAGGTAGTCGCGAATCACCTCGGCGCGGGCGGGCCCAAGGGCTCTCACCTGATCCTCGTCGACCGGCTGGACCTCGATGAGGCCTTCCACCAGGGCCGCGCGGTAGGCCGGCTCATCGAGCTGCGGCTCGTCGGTGCCGGTGGTGTATTGCTGCCGCAAGGCCTCGAGGTCGGTGGTCGAGACCTGGGAACGGTACATCTCTTCCAGCCGCTCGATCGCCACCGCCGTCTGGTCCTCTTCGCCGAGCGAGTCGGCAAAGGCCACGGCGCGCAATCCGTGGGCATCCGCCTGGCTGTCGAAGGCCCCCTCGATGCCGAGGTCGAGGGACGGTCGCTCGTCGAGCGCCCTGGCCAGGGTATCGAGATTGAGAACGGCATTTTGGGTCAGCACCGCGGTCCCCGCCTCGAAGTCGATGAGCTCGAGGTTCTGCTCCTCCGAGCCTCCGCCGATTCGTGCGAGCAGACGAAAGGGCGATTTGGCGATCTCGCCAATGAGATCGGTGACCGCCGCGGTGACAGCCGACGCGACGACGAACTCGGGGTTTCCCAAGTCTCCCTCGATGGGAACATCGAGGGTGATGCGTCCATTCTTGTCTTTGAGCAGCGACACCCCGAGCTTGACTGGCAGGTTGATCTTGCCTTCTCCTTCGACCTTCTCCCCGAAGTGAAGGTTGTCGATCTCGACGTGGTTGGTGGAGACGAGCTGCTGATCGGTGATGTCGTAGCTGGAATCGAGGGTCGCATTTCCGGTCTCGATCGGAAAGCCGACCATCTTGATCGACATCATGGACATCGGTGGCAGGTGGGTCTCCCGGACATCGAGATCGATGTCGGTGAAGCGCTGATAGTCGAGCAGGTCGATCTCTCCCCTGACCTGGGCCGCGCCGCCGCTGTCGACGGTGGCGTCGATCTCGACCTCGGCAGGCTTCTCCGAGGTGGTCGTGATATTGGAGATCGAGCCGTTGATCGCTTCGAGCTTCCTCTCGAACGGCTCGACCGTCGTGGCGTCTTTGTAGAGCCCGTAGCAGTCGTCCAGCTCCACCAGAGCTATACGGGCGGGTGGTGGCTGTTTCTCAGCCCCCGTCGTTCCCGTTTCCGGCGAGGTGTCGTCCGTATCCCCCAGGGCTTTGAAGAACTCTAGGAGATTGACCCTGCCCTCTTCGTCCACGGCGATCTCGAGACCGGCGGTGATGACGTCTACCTTCTCGACGGCCAGCGAAGTGGGTGCGAGCCCGGCCTCGATGCCGGTCACGTTGAGATCACCCCAGCCGAGGAGGGGCCCGTCGGTGACGGTCTCGTAGAGATTGAGCTCGCGGACCGACAGCTCGCCGGTGAAGGTGATGTCCGGGGCCTCCTTGCTGGGAGCCAGCCGGGCCTGTCCGGAGGTGCTCAGCACTCCGGCCTGCAGATCGAGGGGCGCGGCTTTGGCGATGTAGGGCTGGAACGGTGAGAGCTCCAGACCTTCCAGTTCCACCTTGGTGTCGAGCTCGAGGGGTGCGGCCGAGAAAGTTCCCTCGGCGCTGAAGCGAGATTCGTCTCCAATCGCCGCGCCGGTGCTGAGTCCCCACTTGGTGCCGGGAGCAGATGCGACATCGGTCAGTGTCAAAGAGGCGTCCTGGATACCGAGCTGGAGCGGCTCGGGGAAGGTTCGGTCCTCGAAGGTCGCGGCGGCGTTGCGGACCTCGAATCGAGCCAGCTTGGCGTCGATATCGACCCGCTCCTCGACGTATTTGTAGGCGTCGACCACCTCGCCACGGGTCTTCTCTGGGACCCATGCTTCCCAGCTCGGAGTCCCGTCGGGCTCGAGCCAGGCGAAGGCGGCGGCTCCGTCGATGACCAAAGATTCACCTTCGATCTGCTGCTCTGGCCACCTGAGGTTGACGCCCGAGGCGATGAGCGAGGTCGCTTGCGCGATCTCGGCCTCGCTGACACGTTCGGCGACCAGAAAATCCTGGACGGTGACCTCAGCGTCGCGGACCTCGAGATGGAGCCCATCGGACTGCAGGGAGACTTCATAGTTGATCTGAGCGGCGGCGGTTCCCCCGGCGATGTCGATGGTGAATCGATCGGCCACTGGATCCCACAGATTGGCGACCCGGAGTCTGTCGATCGAGAGTCTGCCGTCGAGAACGAACGGGTCGAGGACCACGTTACCGGTGACTCTCAGGGTGCCTCCTCCAGGCAGCGATATGGTGATCTCTTTGTCACCCTCCTCATCTGGGATCGTGCTGACGTGATCCATTTGGACGCTGAGCTGAGTCCACTGCTCGGAGAGCGGGACATCGTCGGCCCGATTCTCGAATTCGAGGGTGCCGTCGGAGATCAGGATCTCCTCCAGGATCGCCCGCGGCAGCCCACCTTCGTCATCACTCGGTTCGGCTGTTCTGTCGAGGGCTTCTTTGAGCTCGACTATGTTGACGACCTTGTCTTCGAAGCGACGGAGGGCGATGTAGGGGCGCTCGATCTCGAGCTCTTTCAATGTCCAGGCCCAGCGAAAGAGGCTGGAGGCCTGGAGATTGGCGTAAAAACGGTCGAAGGAGAGCAGGGTCGAGCCCGGGCGGTCGGGTAGAGAGAATCCCTCGATAGCGAGCGACAGTGCGAACGGATTGCACTCGATCTTGTCGATAGTTATCTCGCGGTCGAGGCGATCCTCACCAAAGCCGGTGATCAGCTTGTGGGCGATCCACGGCACACCCAAAAAACCGAACAGGGCGTAGAGAATGAAGGCGACGACAATGGCGCTGCGCCAGCTGACGAGCCTCCACGACTCGAACCACTCCCGAACTTTGTCCATAATCCCCTCCAGATCTACCCCGGTATCGGGCTGCAAGTCGACACCCAAGAACCGCTCCCGGCGTGGAGCGGGACCAGATCGCGTAGCCCATCTCTTCCCGGAGACCCCATCCTACAATCCATTCGACCCTCCGGTCACCCTCGAGCAACCTTGGTTCGCCTTTTTCGTAGGAAGAGGCATATTCAAAGACCCAGGGCGTTCTGCGCCCTCACTTCAAGTCTTGGAAGGAGAATTTAGATGCGTCGTACGTTGTCACTCCGTTTCACCCTTGCCCTTCTGCTCCTGGTCGCCGGCACCGGGGTGCTGTTTGCCCAGGCGTTGACGACCCCACCGGGAGGGGCCAATCAGCGCGCTGTGGTCACCCAATACATGGGGATGGTCTCGGTGACCATCGACTACAACAGCCCCGATGTCACCAGCCCGACCGGTGACGACCGCACCGGCAAGATCTGGGGGGAGCTCGTCCCCTGGGGCATCGCGCCCAATCCCTTCTACCCGCAGTTCGGCACCGCCGAGAACATGCCGTGGCGGGCCGGCGCCAACCAGAACACCACCATCACCTTCTCCCACGACGTGGAGATCGAGGGCCAGCCGCTCGCGGCCGGCACCTACGCTCTCT
>SBFI01000454.1 GCA_006227875.1 Acidobacteriota bacterium | reverse complement strand
CGCGGGTTTCGGCCCGGCGGAGCATCGTCTTCGCTGGCGTAGCCGGGTCGAGAACCCGCGGCCCCAGGCGGTCGCCGTGGCTGCCCGGGGTCGGGACCGGAGGGGGCTCACCGGAGCGGAGCCATCTCCCGCGCAGCGGAGGGGAGCCCCCGCAGGTGCCGAAACCGGGCCACCAGTGGACGTCGAGGTCACGCTGCGCGTCGGCGGTTTGGACGGTGGGGCGGGCTTCGCGATAGACTCTCGCCGTCCCGGTAAGGGTTTCAAATCAAGAGAGTCTGTTTCGGAGCGAGCAAGAAAATGCCGCAGTTCCATCGGGGGATCCATCTTTTTGCTGCTTTTCTAGTCGGTGCCGTGCTGCTGCTGATCACGGCCGGTGGGCTTGTCAAGAGCCTGGAGGCGGGTCTGTCGGTTCCCGACTGGCCGCTCTCCTACGGCTCACTCAATCCACCCCGGTGGTGGCAGATCGAGACCGTGCGCTCCGAGCACGGACACCGCCTGATCGCCGGTACCGTGGCGCTACTGACGATCGCCCTGGCCGTCTGGGTCGGTCGTCGCGAGGAGCGGCGCTGGGTCAGGCGCCTCGCCTATCTGGCGGTGGCAACCGTCCTTGCGCAGGCCCTGCTGGGTGGTCTTACGGTGCTCTTCTTTCTGCCGACGGCGATCTCGGTGAGCCATGCGGCTGTGGCACAGATCTTTCTCTGCCTGATTGTGACCATCGCGGTGGCGACCTCCAGGTGGTGGGTCGAGGGTGGCGCAGCGGTCGATGTGTCGGATGGCATTCGGCGGGTGGCCCATCTGGCGACCGTAACAACGGGTCTCATCTACTGCCAGATTCTGCTTGGTGCCGTCATGCGTCACACCGGTGCGGGTCTGGCGATCCCCGACTTTCCGCTGGCCTTTGGCGGCTTGATTCCGCCCCGCTTCGACTTTGCCATTGGGATCCATTTTGCCCACCGGCTCGGAGCCCTACTGGTGGCGACAATGATCTTCTGGACCTTTGGCAGGGTGCTTCGTCTCGCCCTGAAGGAGCGCCGACTGGTCACGAGCTCGGGAATCCTGACGCTGCTGGTCCTGATCCAGGGCACCCTCGGCGGCTTTGTCGTGTTGACGAGCAAGGCGGTGCTTCCCAACACCCTCCACGTGGGCACCGGCGGTGCGCTTCTGGCCGTCAGCCTGATACTCACCCTGTCCAGCTGGCACCTCGACTGGCTGGCCCGGAAGGTGCGGGAGCCACAAGCGGCCGAGATTCCGAGTCACCCCCAACTGCAGCGAGCCACATCGTGAAGGCGACCGTTCTCGAGCCCCGGTACCTTTCGCTGGGAGTCCGCATGGCGGACCTGGTGGAGCTGACAAAGCCACGGATCACGCTGATGGTGGTGGTCACCGCCGGGATCGGTCTTTTGCTCGCCTCGGGCGGGCAGGTGCCGATGGAACTGGTGCTGCACACCCTGATCGGAACCGGTCTGGTGGCGGCCGGATCGGCCGCGCTCAATCACGTCCTGGAGCGGGATATCGATGCCCTGATGAGACGCACAGCCGACCGTCCGCTGCCCGCCGGTCGGATGAGTCCCGATCTCGCCCTGACCATCGGAGTGGGGCTGGCGGTTGTCGGCCTGGTGGAGCTCGCTCTCGGTGTCAATCTGACGACCGCTCTGCTCGGGGCCGCGGCTCTCGCCGGCTATGTCTTTGTCTACACCCCGCTCAAGAAGATCAGTCCCCTGGCTACCGTGGTCGGCGCCGTACCGGGCGCCATCCCGCCGATGATGGGGTGGGCCGCGGTGACCGAGAGTCTCGAACCCGGAGCATGGGTCCTCTTTGCCATCCTTTTTCTGTGGCAGCTGCCGCACTTCCTGGCCATCGCCTGGATGTGTCGTGAGGACTACGCTCGGGCGGGGTTGCCGATGTTGCCGGTGATCCAACCCGATGGCCGCAGCACGGCCCGGCAGATGGTCCTCTACGGTGCTGCGTTGCTGCCGGTCAGCCTCCTGCCTTCGATGTTGGGTCTTACCGGTTCGACCTACTTTCTGGGGGCCATGGGGCTGGGTCTCTTCTTTTTGGCAGTGTGTATTGCCTTTGCCGTATCGCTGTCTGCCCTGGCCGCCCGGCGGGTGCTGCTGACCTCGGTTCTCTATCTGCCGGCGGTCCTGGTGGTGATGGTTCTCGATCGCGTTGCCTGACACGGTAACGCTGCTGGCTGTCCGAACTAGCCTGCATCATTCATGAGCCCCACGGCATAATGCCGCGATCGACCACCAACTCGGGCCGTACTCGGACTTCGCATCCTCGACATACCTACGGGTATGCCTCCGGTGCTCAGCCCTGTGTGCGGCCCGATCTGGCGGCCGCTTGCGACATTCTGCTCGCGCGGTCAAGAATAATGCAGGCTAGAGGTGTTGGATGAGCAATTCCACGGGTGCGCCGTTGCGGCGTCATCTGCTCTGGGGGGTCTTGGTGGCGGCGATACTGGCGGTCGTGGTGACGGCGATAATGGCCCCGCGGTGGAGCCGCGAGATGCAGTCGGAGCCGCCCCAACGGCTCGGCCGGGTGCCGGAATTCTCTCTTGTCAACCGGGATGGTCGCCAGGTCGGTCTCGCGGACCTCGACGGCTCGCCCTGGGTGGCCGATTTCATCTTTACCCGGTGTGGGATCAGTTGCCCGCGGATGACCGCCATCATGGTGCGGCTAGGAGAGGCGCTGCCGGAGGGGACCCGGGTTCATCGGGTTTCAGTATCGGTCGATCCCGAGCACGACACCCCCGAGGTGCTCCAGACCTACGCGGAGTCGTTTGGCATCAGCGATGATCGCTGGCTCTTTCTCACCGGCGACCGAGAATCCATATATCCGCTCATGATCGAGGGATTCAAGCTCGGAGTCGACGCTTCGCCACCGCCGGGGACGGCCAGCGAGGAGGAGCCGATCCTCCACAGCACCCGTCTGGTGTTGGTGGACGGCCAGGGTGAGATCCGCGGCTACTACGACGGCTTTCACAGTGAGGAGTTCGAGCGCCTGCTGCGGGACCTGGCGGCGGTCAGCGCCGGAGGTTGATGGCTAGCCTCAGTTCAGATAACCGAGCGCCTTGAGGTGCTCGATGTCCTCTGGATCGAGGCTCTCCAGATCGACCTCGCCGCCACCGGCTTCCAGAAAACCCCCATTGAGCCAGATTCGACGCTGAATCTCCTGCTGGAGAAACAAGGTCTGCAACGGCATCTCGGCCGCGAGGTTTCGACTCTCCTCCGGATCGTCTCTCAGATTGTAGAGCTCGCTCTCGAGGGTGATCCTGTTGTAGATGAGCTTCCAGCCATTGACCAGGAGCATGGAGCTTGTGTTTGGTGGATGGCTTCCGGCGCTGGCCCCACGGGTGGTGGAGTAGATGGGTCGTGGAGGTAGTTCCTCGCCGAAGGCCGCGGGTAGAAGACTGATCCCCTGGAAACCTCGGTCGGAGGGAAGATCCAGACCATCGACCAGCGTGGGGACGAGATCGACCAGGCTCACCGGCTCATCGATCTCCGCGGCAAAGCCGTCGATACCCTGCGGCCATTTGACCAGCAGCGGCACCTGCAGGAACTCGTCATAGAGATTCTGACCGTGGAGGAAGAACCCGTGCTCCAGGAAGCCTTCGCCGTGATCTGAGAGCACCACGATCAGCGTATCTTCATACCGGTCGAGCTCCTCCAGAATGTTCAGCACTTCTGCGACCTGCGAATCGGCGAATACCGCGTGCTCCAGATAACGATCCCTTGCATAGCGGAGATCCTCGGAATCGAGCTCTTCCGGCGAGCGCTGGTATGGAAACTTGAAGAGAAACTCCGGATTCAAGGGGATCTCTCCCTCGTACCAGGAGGAGTAGAGACCACGATAGGGGTCGGGCGGCTCATACGGGATGTGGGGAGGCATGAGGTGCACAAAAGCAAAGGTCGGTTTCGGGCTCTCTTTGAGAAGATCTGTCAGATCTCCGGCGTCGACGACCCGAGAGCCCAGCAGGCGAACCGTCTCGAAACCCCGGGACAAGCCCTTGTGCCAGCGGTAGAAGCGGTGCTGAGACCAGAGGAGGGTGTGGTATCCGGCTCCTTGAAGCAGCCCGGCGAGGGTGGGAACACTCGCTGGTATTCGGCTCCCCCAGTGCTCAACGGCCAGCGTATCGGAAAAGAGCCCGGTAAAGATTGCCGGCACCGACTGACCGGTCCAGGAAGCGGGTGCCACGGCGCGGACAAAACGGGTCCCCTCCTCGGCGAGGCGGTCGAGAGTCGGGGTTGGGTAGGGTCCACCGTAGCAGGAGAAGGCGTCCGCCCGTGCTGTATCAAGCAGAATAAACACCACCTCGGGTCTCCCCAGCCGGCCGCTTCGAGGCGGAGTGACGGCCGCCACGTTCCCCTGGAACACCGTGCCGTCAGATCCACCTCGTCCTACGATCTTGGGATCGTGCCATTGGACGAGCGCATCGCCCGGTCCCGCGATCCGCAGACGGAGGCGGACGAGTTCTCCCGACCACCGGTCGAGATCCAAGCCGAGTCGCTGCGGCCTCTCGGTTGGTCGCTTCACATTCTTGGCCATGAGCTCCCGTGTCCGCCCGTCTCCATCGAGTAGCTCGACATAAAGAGTCACCCGGTCCTGAGCTCCATCCTCTGGAAACTCGACCGTGTAATGCCCGACCAGCCGAGATCGCGAGGGGAGCTCCGCTACGAGGTCCAGGTAGCTGTCGGTGGGCATCTGAATGACTGGCTTGCCCGGTCTCTCTCCAGATCCGTCGAGCAGGGCTATCTCGGCCGGCCGCGCCGACCAAAGTGGCCTGTTCTGGGCGGTGTGGATACGGAGATGTCGAAGACGGAGGAAACGAGCGAATTTTCTCTTCCGTGGTGGGGAGGAACCTATGGCTTCCCGATGGAGCTCCAGAAGGTTGACGCCCTGCCGCAGTTGTCCCTTAGGGATTTCTATGCGGTGGCTCTGCCAGTTGTCGCCAGCCTCGAGATGCGCCAGGTACTGGCCGTTCAACTGAAGACGGATGGGGGGAGCTGCTTTGGCGGGATCGCCGCTCCAGTGGGCCTCGATCTCGAGGCTGCGGGCGTCGGCTGCAGCAGAAAAGAACCGAATGCGAGCCGACTCCCGCTTCATCTCCATCACGGTCTCATCTGAGTCTTTCGGCTGCTTTACGGCCCAGCCAAAGCCCAGCCGATCCCCATCTCTCTCACGGTCCGGGAGGATGAAATCGGTAGAGACCTGGCGCTGCTGCGGCCCGACATAGTCGGCGAGTCGGAGCTCGACGGGCTCTCCTGCCTCTTCCGCCGGGCGGCAAGAGCCGATCGCCAGCATCAGCGCTGCCCCGGTCATGAGCTGTACCAATGCCAGGAGAAGACTTTGGCGGAGAATCATGGGCAAAGTGTGCGCGAGGTCTCTTTGGGGGCTCTCCAGATTGGAGGCGGGCGGGATCTTAGCATGGCACCGGGGTGGTCTAAGATAGCAGGCTCCTGGCAGGCCACAGGCTGAAGTTGAATCCCAGTAAGAACCGGCCGAGACACGAGGGGGACACCGTGACCGAGTACAAAGAGCGATTCGAGACCCTTGACACCAACGTGGTCCACGCGGGCGCGCCCCGGCCCAATATCGAAGGCGCGGTGGTGACGCCGGTATTTCAATCGGCCAACTTCCTGATGGCCGACGAGGCCACCTATGACGCGGTCCGTTACCTCCGTTTGAGCAACTCGCCCAGCCACCTGGCCTTGCATGCTCGATTAGCCGCCATCGAGTCGGGCGAGGCCGCGCTGGCTACCGCCAGCGGCATGGCCGCCATCACCACGTCTATCCTGGCCTTTGTGGGGCAGGGGGACCATGTGCTGGCACAAAAGACCCTCTACGGGGGCACTCAAAGCTTTCTGGACGAGGATGCTCCTCGGATGGGGATCGGCTATACGGCCATCGATACCGCCGATCCGGAAGGGCCCCGAAGCTGGGAAAAGGCCCTGACACCGAAGACAAAGCTGATGATGCTGGAGACCATTTCCAACCCGCTGATGGAGGTGGGGGACCTCCAGGCGGCGGTCGACTTTGCGCGCGAGCACGGGCTGGTCACGGTGATTGACAACACATTTGCCACCCCGGTCAACTTCCGGCCCCTGGAGATCGGAATCGATCTGGTGGTGCACAGCGCCACCAAGTACCTCAACGGTCACAGCGACATCGTGGCGGGAGCGGTGATCGGCTCGGAGGCTCACGTCCACAAGGTGCGCCATCTGCTCCTCCACCTGGGTGGCTCGATCGATCCCCACGCCTGTTTTCTGCTCGAGCGGGGGCTCAAGACCCTGGTGCTCAGGGTGACGAGGCAGAACGAGAACGCGGGCAGGCTGGCCGAGTTTCTGGCCGGTCGGCCGGAGATCCGCAAGGTCAACTATCCGGGTCTCCCCTCCGATCCGGGTCATGCATTTGCGCGCAATCTGTTGTCGGGCTTCGGTGGGATGCTCTCCTTCTACGCCGAGAGCGCGGAGATCGCCGAGGCTTTTCTCGGTCGGGTGAAGATTCCGCTTCACGCCGCCAGCCTGGGCGGTGTGGAGACCCTGGTCGTGCGGCCTTCTCGCAGCTCGCACCTGGGTCAGACACCCGAAGGGAGGCAGCGCCTCGGGATCACCGACGACCTGATCCGTGTATCGGTGGGGATCGAGAATCCCGACGAGCTCATCGCCGACTTCGAGCAGGCCCTGGCAGGCGGAGCTTGAAGCGGCCGGCTTCCGTACCGGCCGACCGACCGAGGGAGACACGCAAACCGATGAAGACCCGCTGCGAATGGTCCGGCAAAGAATCCCAGATGATCGACTACCACGACCGCGAGTGGGGCACACCGGTTCACGACGATCGCACCCTGTTCGAGTTCCTCATCCTCGAAGGCGCCCAGGCCGGTCTCAGCTGGTCGACGGTGCTCAAGAAACGGGAGCGGTACCGGCAGGTATTCGACAACTTCGATGCCGCCAAGATTGCACGCTACACGGAGAAGAAGACAGCCAAGCTGCTTGCCGATCCCGGCATCATCCGCAACCGGCTCAAGGTCGCCTCGGCGGTGCGCAATGCCAAGGCTTTTCTGGCCGTCCAGGAGGACTATGGCAGCTTCGACGCCTTTATCTGGCAGTTCGTGGGTGGCAAGCCGATCGTCAACCGGTGGCGGAGCATGAAGCAGATTCCGGCCCAGACCAAGGAGTCGGACGCCATGAGCCGCGAGCTCAAGCGGCGAGGCTTCAACTTTGTCGGCTCGACCATCTGCTACGCCTTCATGCAGGCCGTGGGGATGGTCAACGACCACACCGTCGATTGTTTCCGCTACAAAGAGCTGAAACGAGCCTCCAGCTGCTGACGCCGCTCCCCTCGCGCGATATGCTCTGCTCTGGCGGTCAGGCGATGGGGAGTCGAGCTGCAGCGGAGCTGGCGGTCGAGACCATTCAAGGGGCCTTCGAAAACCATCACGAAGACTTCCGTCGCATAACCAGACGCGCAAAACACCATTTCGAGATCCGGGACTGGCAGGCCATCCGCTCGGATACCGTCGAGCGGGGCGAGCTCTACACCGGAAGCATCGGCAAAACCATTCGAGATCTGGCGGCTCAGCTCGGAGAGGCTGCCCAAAGTCGAGAGGTCTGGGCGGAGATGAAGGGTGCCTACACCCGGGCGATCCTCGGCCGCAACGACTTCGAGCTCGCCGAGACCTTCTTCAATTCGCTTACCCGCATCGTCTTTCCCCACGACGGGGTCGATCCGACGATCGACTACGTGTCCAACGATTTTCCGCTGCCCTTTGCAGGCTGGGAGATGGCGAGTGCACGCATGTACGCCGTGCGCCGGGTGGATGCCGTGGTCATCCAGAAGATTCTTCAAAGGGCCGGGCTCGAAGTTCCTTTTCAGGACCTGGCTCGGGACTCGGCGGCGGTGGCGACCCGCGTGGAACAGGCTCTCACCGAGACCTTTGGCTCGCCGGAGATCGAATCGTTGGATGTGCTGGAGCCGGTCTTCATCCGCAACAAGGCGGCCTACTTCATCGGCCGGGCGCGACGCGAGGGGTCGATCGTTCCCCTGGTCATGGCCGTCCTCAATGAAACCGACGGGCTCAGGGTCGACGCCGTTCTGGCCAATGAGGCGGAGGTGAGCCGGCTCTTCAGCTTCGCCCGCTGGTACTTCCACGCCGATCTGGAGAGCCCGCGGGAGGTGATCGGCTTTCTGCACTCGATCCTGCCGCGCAAACAGATCGCCGAGCTCTACATATCCCTGGGATACAACAAGCACGGAAAGAGCGAGTTCTACCGGGATCTCATCGGCTATATCGTCGGGTGTGAGGAGAGATTCGAGGTCGCGCCCGGTCAGCCGGGCCAGGTGATGGCGGTCTTCACGCTGCCCTCCTACGAGTTCGTATTCAAGGTGATCAAAGACTGGTTTCCCCCCACCAAATCGACCACCCGGGAGGAGATCAGGAGGCGTTACAGGACCCTGATGAAGCGCGACCGCGTCGGCCGGCTGGTCGACTATCAGGAGTTCGAGCACGTCAAGTTCCCCCGCCAGCGTTTCGACGAAGAGCTGCTCGAGGAGTTGCTGGAGGTGGCGGGGGAGACGGTGACTCTGGACGGTGACGACGTCGCCATCGGGCACATGTACGTCGGGCGCCGCGTCATTCCCCTCGATCTCTACCTCCGTGAGGCGACACCGGCGGAGGCCCAGCGCGCGGTCACGGAATGGGGGCGGGCGCTCAGGGATCTGGCGGCCGCCGACATCTTCACCGGCGACATGCTGACCAAGAACTTCGGCGTCACCCGCCACGGCCGGGTCGTGTTCTACGACTACGACGAGGTGACCTCGATCACCGAGTGCAGGTTTCGGCGTATCCCGGAGCCGCGCAGCGAGTTCGAGGAGATGGCTGCCGAGCTCTGGTACACGGTAGCCGACGAGGATGTTTTTCCCGAAGAGCTGGACACCTTTCTGGGCGTATCGGGAACGGTACGAGATGCATTCGAGCGGGAGCACTCGGAGCTTTTCGGCGTCGACTACTGGCGCCGAGTCCAGAGCCAGGTCGGCTCCGGCGAGATGATCGATTTCTTTCCCTATTCCGACGCCCAGCGACTGCCGACGGGGGTGGAGGTCGGGGCCGGTTGAGCTCGGCGCCCGATCTGTGCAAGGAGACGCGAGATGACGAGTGGTGACAGCAAGAAGATGACGCTAGAGGTGCGCGACAACCTCGGGGAGCGGTACCCGGACGTGCTGACGCCGGAGGCGATGACCGCGATGGCCGCCCTGGCGTCGTTCGAGGAGGAGCGTAGGGCAGTCATGGACGCTCGCATTGCCAGACGCGCTCGACGGGCCCGCGACCGGGAGCGGATCGCCTTTCTGGATCCGGGGCTGGTCATTCCCGGTTCCGAGATTCGGGTGCAGGATGCGCGGGACGGTCGCTTTGTCGGCAGCGAGATCCCTCCCGACCTCGAACGCCAGTGGCTACAGGGTACCGGCCCCGGGGCAAAGCCGAATGCGCCGGTCGGAAAGAGTATCCGCAACGTCGCGTACGCCCTGCTCTCGGGCGCCGACGGCTGGATGTTCGACGGCGAGGACGCGCTCGGTCAGGTGACCTCGATGTCGCTGGATAACCAGCGCAACCTCAAGCTCGCCATCGCCAAGGACTCGTTGTTCCTCGAGGTGGCCGAGCATGTGGCCGGCGAGATGAACCGGTGGGGCGAGGACTTCTTCGGCCACCGGATCATCGACGACTGGTCGGAACAGCTCGACTTCACCACCAAGATCTTCCGCGCCCGTGGCCTGCACCTGGATGACCGGCACCTGCGCTCGGCGGACGGCAGCGGATTTTCCGCCTCGATCGTCGATCTGGTCCTCTATGTCGTCAACAACTACCGGCGTCTCGCCGAGAGCGGCGCTTCGATCGTCCTCTACTTGCCAAAGATCCAGACCGCCGAGGA
>SBFI01000435.1 GCA_006227875.1 Acidobacteriota bacterium | reverse complement strand
TCGGATGACGTGGGGTCAGTTCATCCGCTGGGCCGATCCCGATGTGGAAAGGGACCACTACCACCTGCACACCGGGACGTGGCCCCACCCCAGTTGGACCGAGTGGCTGCAATGGACCGCTTCACCTCCCGGGGTCGCCGACATCGACGGTGACGGCAAGCACGAGGTGATTGGCGTCCCCAATGTGGAGATGCAGGTGCCCTACGTGACCCAGGCCTACGCCGTCATGGTGCTGGAAGGGGCGCACGGCGACGGCAGCCGCTCTGCGCGGCGCAAGGTCGGGTGGGAAGACCTGCCGAGAGGCGAAACGCCGGTCGACGTGGACGGGTGGTATCCGCCCTACGGTGTGCCCTCGCCGGCGCTGGTGGACATCAGCGGGGACGACGACCCGGAGATCGTGGTTTCACTCAACGACGGCCACCTCTACGCCTTCCGAGCCGACGGAGTCCAGCTCTGGCGAACCAGCTACCGCCATTCGAAAGTGATCATGTTCAGCTCGGAGCCGACCGTGGCCGATTTGAACAAGGATGGCTCGCCGGAAGTCATCATCACAACCTACGGCGATCCCGACGTGGCCGATTCCGGGTACCTGATGGTTCTTTCAGCGTCTGGTGCTGTCCTTCATGACGTACCCCTCCCCAACCCCGGCTACAACGGCAACGGTAACGGTGCCCCGGCCGCTCCTACGGTCGGCGATCTCGACGGCGACGGTCAGCTCGAGATCCTTGTACAGACTTTCGACCACGGCATGGACGTCTACACTGTTCCAGGATCCGGCACGAACTGTCTTGTGTGGTCAACGGCCCGCGGGGGCTCCCTGCGCATGGGACAGCAGAACGGACCCTGGATGTTCGATTCTGTCTTCGCGGATGACTTCGAGTCGGGCGACACCTCCGCCTGGGGTCACGCGGTTCCGTAATCAGTGGCCACGTGGTGGCCAGGCCCAACCATCGCCTCCAGAATGCAGCAATGAGCTCCGCGGCTTCGACCTGCGAAACGAGAACGGGAGGTTCCGATGCCTCTGGACGGTTCGTGCCATTGCCGGGCGGTGAGGTGTCGGCTCGAGTCGTTCCATCCCGAGCACTTCAATCTCTGCTCGTGCCCGATCTGTCGCAAGACGGCGGTCGGCGGCGATGGTGCCGCCGCCCAACAAAAGTGGACGACTCCTGATTCTTGACAGATTCTGGAATTTGATTAGTCTTACGAGCGTGTACAACGACTCAGCCGGTCTGCTGCGCCAACACGGTGTCCAGGTCACGGCGCAGCGTCTCGCCGTTCTGGCGGCGGTGTCGCGGCAGCCGCACGGGACCGCGGATGACATCGCCAAAGCCGTACGGGCGGACATCGGCGTCATCTCCCGCCAGGCAGTGTACGACGCCCTCGCCGTCCTCGCTGAAAAGGGTCTCATTCGGCGCATCCAGCCCGCCGGTTCGCCGGCACGATACGAGGACCGGGCCGGTGACAACCATCACCACCTGATCTGCCGCGCGTGCGGCCAGATGGTGGACGTCGATTGCGCAGTCGGCGCTGCGCCATGTCTGAGTCCAATGGACGACTCGGGCTACCAGATTGACGAGGCCGAGGTGATCTACTGGGGCTCCTGTCCCGAGTGTCTCGCCCAAACCCCGGACCGGTCGGCGACCGAAGAAGAAACGGGCCCCGCTCCACGCGCCCTGCGAGGGCGCGACGGCAGCGACATCCAACGATCAAAAGCTCTCGATCCAAACGACCAAACATAAGGAGAAGGAACATGTCAGACGATGCCAGCAAGTGCCCGGTGACAGGTGGAGGAACCAGGAAAGCAACGACCAACCGAGACTGGTGGCCCGATCGGCTCAACCTGAAGATTCTCCACCAGAACTCGCCCATGTGCGATCCGATGGGCGAGGAGTTCAACTACGCCGAGGAGTTCAAAAGCCTCGACCTGGAGGCCGTCAAAAAGGACCTCTACGCACTGATGACCGACTCGCAGGACTGGTGGCCGGCCGACTACGGCCATTACGGGGGTCTGTTCATTCGAATGGCGTGGCATAGTGCCGGAACCTACCGCATCAGTGACGGCCGCGGCGGCGGCTCCTCTGGTACACAGCGCTTCGCGCCGCTTAACAGCTGGCCCGACAACGCCAACCTCGACAAGGCTCGCAGGCTGCTGTGGCCGATCAAGAAGAAGTACGGCCGCAAGCTGTCGTGGGCCGACCTGATGATCCTCGCCGGCAACTGCGCTCTGGAGTCCATGGGATTCAAGACCTTCGGCTTTGCCGGCGGCCGCGAGGACGTCTGGGAGCCCGAAGAGGACATCGACTGGGGAACCGAGACCGAGTGGCTCGGAGACCAGCGTTACAGCGGCGACCGTGTGCTCGAGAACCCCTACGGCGCCGTGCAGATGGGTTTGATCTACGTCAACCCTGAAGGGCCGAACGGCGAGCCGGACCCGGTCGCTTCGGGTCGCGACGTGCGTGAGACCTTTGCGCGCATGGCCATGAACGACGAGGAGACCGTCGCGCTCACCGCCGGCGGCCACACCTTCGGCAAGGCCCATGGTGCGGCTTCCGACGCCGAGTACCTCGATCGGGAGCCCGAGGGCGCCAGCATCGAAGAGCAGGGCCTCGGCTGGAAGAACACCTTCGGCAGCGGCAAGGGCGATGACACGATCACCAGCGGCATCGAAGGCGCCTGGACGCCGAACCCGACCACTTGGGACAATGGATACTTCGACATGCTCTTCGGCTACGAGTGGGAGCTGGTGAAGAGTCCCGCGGGCGCCTGGCAGTGGCAGGCGAAGGATGTTGCGGAAGAGCACATGGTGCCCGACGCGCACGACCCGTCGAAAAAGCGTCCGCCCATCATGACGACCGCGGACATGTCGATGCGGATGGACCCGATCTACGAGAAGATCTCGCGCCGGTTCCACGAGAACCCAGAGGAGTTCGCTGACGCCTTCGCCCGGGCCTGGTTCAAGCTCACCCACCGAGATATGGGCCCCGTCTCTCGCTACCTCGGTCCGGAGGTTCCCGACGAGGAGCTGATTTGGCAGGACCCGGTCCCGGCCGGCGATCACGAGCTGATCGGCGCCGACGACATCGCCGCGCTGAAGGGCCAGATCCTCGCATCCGGGCTGTCGATCTCGGAGCTGGTCTCGACCGCCTGGGCGTCGGCCTCGACCTTCCGCGGCTCCGACAAGCGCGGTGGGGCGAACGGGGCTCGCATTCGCCTTGCTCCGCAGAAAGACTGGGAGGTGAACCAGCCAGCCCAGCTTGCCAAGGTGCTCGAAGCTCTGGAAGGGATCCAGAAGGCGTTCAACGACGCCCAGTCCGGCGGCAAGAAGGTCTCCCTCGCCGACCTGATCGTCCTCGCCGGCTGCGCCGCCGTCGAGCAGGCCGCGAAGAACTCCGGAGTCGACGTCGATGTTCCCTTCACGCCAGGCCGCACGGACGCGTCGCAGGAGCAGACCGACGTGGGCTCCTTCGCCGTGCTCGAGCTCAAAGCAGACGGCTTCCGCAACTACCTTGCCGACGGATTCAGCCGTCCGGCGGAGCATCTGCTCGTGGACCGCGCGCAGCTGCTGACCCTGACCGCTCCCGAGATGACGGTCCTCGTCGGCGGCCTGCGCGTTCTCAACGCGAACGTTGACCAGGCCGCGCACGGCGTCTTCACCGAGCGGCCCGAGACCCTGACCAATGATTTCTTCGTCAACCT
>SBFI01000099.1 GCA_006227875.1 Acidobacteriota bacterium | reverse complement strand
TCGATGGAGACACCGACAACGGTTAGAGGGGCGCCGGACCGTTCTCGATACAACCGCTCGAGACTCGGCAGCTCCGCTCGACAGGGACCGCACCAGGAGGCCAAAAAGGTCAGAAGTACCCAGTTTCCTTCGTAGTCGGAAAGGGACTGCAATCCGCCGGGGGCCATGGGGAGAGTGAAATCGACGGCCGGTGTCGGAGGGACGACGGGCCGGACACCGTAGCCGGAGAGCACCTCGCCCAGCTCTTTGGTGGCATTGGCAGGACCGGGCGCCGAGGCAACCATCAACAAAGCTCCGGTAATCGCCACCAGGGGCCGGGTTCTGCTTGGTCTCTTATGCATCACGCTCAGGCAAGTTCGGCCCCAAACCGCGTCAAAATGACATGGGGTGACCGCTCTTCGGGCCCTACACGGGCCACTCTCGTCCCCAGAGGGGAGCGATTAGCAATCGCCGTACCAGGATCGGGTGAATTGGATCAGGGTCAGTCCTGGAGGACCCGGCAGAGAACCTCGGGCGCGATATTCGCGCCGCAGAGCACAACCGCCACCGACTTGCCGGCAAAGCTCGACTTCTCTTTGAGCAGAGCGGCTACGGGTACACCCGCCGCCCCCTCGACCAGCATGTGGTGGCGATCGATGACCAGCCGCATGGCGGCCGCGATCTCGTTCTCGGAGACCAGAATATGGCGGTCCACGAGGTTCCGGCAGAGCTCGAAGGTGATGGCACCGGGCTCCACACCTCCGGCCGTGCCATCGGAGAGGGTGGGCTGGGATTCGAGCTCCAGGATCCGTCCAGCCTCCAGCGAGGCGTGCATGACCGCCGAATTCTTCGGCGAGCAGGCGACGACTTCGACCTCGGGCTCGATCGACTTGAGATAACCGCCTATGCCCGCGATCAGGCCGCCCCCTCCAAGGGCCACCAGAACCGTGTCGATCGACTCCACCTGATTGCCCAGCTCGAGACCCACCGTCCCCTGACCAGCCACCACCACCGGGTCGTTGTAGGGGGAGACATAGACCCGGCTGGTGTGCTCGGCATAGGAACGAGCCCGAAGCTCGGCAACCAAAGGGTCGGCGCCTTCCTCCCGCACCTCCGCCCCATACGATCGGATGGTGGCCACCTTTGTCGGCGAGGCGTCCTCGGGCACAAAGATGGTTGCTGGAATGCCCAGCGCCGAGGCGCCGTCGACCACCGCCACACCATGATTCCCCGTGGAGGCCGCTACTACGCCGCTTTCCTGCTCCTCCGGTGTCAGGGTGAGCAGCTTGTTCATTGCACCCCGGATCTTGAACGACCCTGTGCGCTGGAAATTCTCCAGCTTGAGGTGGACTTCGGCCCCGACCTCTTCCCCCAAGAAAGGTGAGGGCTCCACCGGGGTCTCGCGTATCCACCCGCGCAACCGATGCTCCGCTTCGAGAGTCTCCTTGACCAGGTCCATGGCGTTCTATCTCCGTAGGGCTCCTTCGGTGGTGAGCCGCTCCGGGAGACCCTCGACAAATCGTCGGATCTCGTCTCGCACCCGACGGTAGTGGCCCAAGGCTTCCTCCTCGGTAACAGCTCCGGCTGCCAGACGCGGCGGATCATCGAAGCCGGCGTGGAGTTTCAACGCCTTACCGGGAAAGACGGGACAGCTCTCCCGGGCGCTGTCGCAGACCGTCACCACCCAGTCGAAATGACTCTCGCCGAGATCGGCCAGGGTCTTCGAGCGCTGTGAAGAGATGTCGACACCGGCCTCCTGCATGACTCTGACCGCGCTCGGGTTGAGGCCGTGGGTCTCCACCCCCGCCGAGTAGGGCTCGAGCGCGTCACCCAGAAGGTGACGCACCCAGCCTTCCGCCATCTGGCTGCGACAGGAGTTGCCGGTACAGAGAAACAGGATCTTGGCCTTTGGCGACATCGAGACTCTCGGGCGTGATGTCCCTCGTTACGTTGCGAAGTCCGCGCACCTGGTTTGGAGGGCGAAAGTGATAGAGCTTGCAGACATCCGTGAGGCACGCGGCCGCATCGCCGGGCTGGTCAAAGAGACCCCATGCCTCGAGTCGGAGGTCCTCTCCGAGCTCTGCGGCGTCGAGCTCCACCTGAAGTACGAGTCCCTTCAACGAACCGGCTCCTTCAAGCCCCGTGGTGCTATCAACCGACTGCTCTGTCTGAGCCCGGAGGAGCGCGAGCGCGGGGTGATAGCCGCCTCGGCCGGCAATCATGCTCAGGGTGTGGCTTACGCCGCCGCCACGGTCGGTGGCCAGGCGCTCATCGTCATGCCCGAGACGACCCCGCTGGTCAAGGTCACCCGCACCCGCGAGCTGGGAGCCCGTGTCGAGCTCCATGGCCAGAGTCTCGACGCCGCGCTGGAGCACGCCTACACGCTGCGCGACGAGCAGAACCTCACCTTTGTCCACCCCTTCGAGGATGCGGAAGTCATCGCCGGTCAGGGGACGGTCGGCTTGGAGATACTCGAGCAGGTCCCGGACCTCGAGGCGGTGGTGGTCCCCATCGGCGGTGGCGGTCTCATCTCGGGGGTGGCCACGGCGGTCAAGGCATTGCGACCCGAAGTGGAGGTGCTGGGGGTCCAGAGCCAAGCCGCGCCGGCGATGAAGAGGAGCTTTGACAGCGGCGAGCTCCAGAAGCAAAAGGTCGAGGCCACCATCGCCGAAGGCATCACGCTCAAGAGCCCGGGCAAGAACACCTTCCCCATCATCCAAAGACTCGTCGACGGGATCGAGCTGGTGTCGGAAGAGGAGATCGAGGCCGCTGTGGTCGAGCTTCTGGAGGTGGGCAAGAGCCTCACCGAAGGAGCCGGAGCCGCCGGCTACTGCGCCGTGCGTCAGGGCCGATTTCCCGCTCTTGCCGGTCGTCGGGTGGTGGTGGTCCTCTGCGGCGCCAACATCGACTCCAACATCCTCGGCCGCATCATCGAGCGCTCGCTCTTGAAGCAGCACCGGCTGGTGCGGCTGCGTATCACCATCAAGGACCGCCCCGGGGGGCTCTCCGACCTGCTGGACGTGGTGGCCGAGCAGGGGGCCAACGTCATGCACATACACCACGATCGGGTCTTTACCGACACCGCCTTCTGGCAGGTCGAGGCCAGGCTCACGCTGGAGACCCGCAACCGGGAGCACATCGACGACCTGATCGCCGCCCTCGGCGCGGCCGGCTACGAGGATATCGAGGAGCTGAGTACCCGGCTGGTGCCGGGGCCACGGGCAGCGTAGGGACGGGGCTTGCCCCCGCCCGGGAGGGCACAAGGCCCTCCCTACCCGAGACCGGCCGCTTCCCGGCAACAGGATCGCGAGACCCCAAGGAATCAGCACCAACTTGGTATACTCTGTCGCGGAGGGCCGCGGAGTTGTTGCGCCGCGGCCGCTTTTTCAAAGCGCGGGAGGGGACAAGTCCCTCCCCTACGAACAATGCACGGCCGAGAACAAGTCCTGATCGCGCGCGAGGTGGAGGCGATCCAGATTCCCGAGGGCACCCGCATCCGGCTGCCCGAGGGGATGGAGGTCATGATCACGCAGGAGCTCGGCGGCAGCTTCACCATCATGACCACCCGCGGGCTGATGTACCGGATCGATCAGAACGATGCCGACGCGCTGGGCAAAGAGGTCGTCAAGGTCGAGATCGACGACAACGTGGCCGAGGACAAGGAGGCCATCGAACAACGGGTGTGGGAGCAGATGAGAAGGTGCTACGACCCCGAGATCCCGGTCAACATCGTCGATCTGGGACTCATCTACGACTGCGAGGTCGACGAGCAACCCGAGGGGGGGCATCGCGTGGAGGTGAAGATGACCCTCACGGCTCCGGGCTGCGGCATGGGACCGGTCCTCGCCGAGGACGTCAAGAACCGGGTGCAGGAGGTTCCGGGTGTCGACAACGTCCACGTCGAGGTCGTCTTCGACCCGCCCTGGAACCCCAATATGATGACCGAGGCGGCCAGGCTGCAGCTGGGGTTCATGTAGGACCCCGCCACCCGCCCAGGAAACGCACAAGACCCTCCCCTAAGCCCGGGTGGGGGACGGGCGGGCTAAGCCCCTAAGCCCTTCGGGCGGCCGGGCGGGTCTCTCCTGCCACCCGCCGAGGTAGGGCGACCGGCCTACCTCTCTGGGTGTTGGCCCAGAATGTGCAGAAGGTAAGCTATTAGTCAGGACTTCCGAGGGCATCTGGCTCCTCGGAACGAGGAGTCAAAGTTAGCTACGAGAGCGACTTGAAAGGGAGTTGCATGTCGACACCTACGACTCGGATAAAACCCAAACCGGCCGTCATGCCGCAGTTCTGCAAGGCGTGCGGGCGCTGCATCGAGGCCTGTCCCAAGGGCTGCATCACGATGGGCACCGAGATCGAGCCGGCCACCGGCTTTACCCCGGTGATCCTCAATCTCGACGAGTGCACCGCTTGCGGGCTCTGCTTCAGCGCCTGCCCCGAGCCCTACGGTCTGCAGCCGACCATTAACGAGTTCGAGACCGAGCTCTTCGATCCGGCGACCCATTTCGGACCACGGACCACCTCGGCCCCGACACCGGTCGAGATTCCCGACCAGCAGGTGCCGCTACCCGAGCTGGAGCCGCTGGTGCTCAAGGGCAACCATGCCTCGGCGATCGGCGCGCTGTTGGCCGGCTGCCGCCATTTCTTCGGCTACCCGATCACGCCATCGACCGAAGGGGCCGAGCTCATGGCCAAGCTGCTGCCGCAGCTCGACGGGGTGTTTGTCCAGGCGGTGAGCGAGGTGGCCACCATCAACATGATGTACGGCTGTGGCGGTGCTGGGCAGCGGAGCATGAGCTTTACCTCGTCACCCGGCTTCAGCCTGATGGTGGAGGGGCTCTCCTACATGATCGGCGCCGAGGTTCCCGGTGTGGTGGTGAATGTCATGCGCGGCGGTCCCGGTCTGGGCAACATCGCCCCTGAACAGTCCGATATCAAAATGCTCTGCCGTGGGCTGGGTCATGGCAACACCCACGCACCGGTGCTGGCGCCGTCGACGCCACAGGAGATGCTCGACCTCACCATGTTGGCCTTCGACCTGACAATGAAATACCGCAATCCGGTCGTTATTGCCGCTGACGGCTTCTTGGGTCAGATGACCGGACGTGTCCAGCTCCCCAAGACCCTGGTCGAGCCCGGGATTCCCGCATGGGCGGTATGGGGAGACGAGATGCACCGGGGCAACCTGATCTCGTCGATCTATCTCAACGAGCAGGACCTCGAGGCGCACAACATCCACATCAACGAGAAGTACGAGCGCATGATCGACAGCGAGCAGCGGGCCGATCTCTTCTTCTGCGATGACGCCGAATGGCTGGTAGTGGCGTGCAACACCCCCGCTCGAATGGCCAAAGGCGCGGTCGAAGAGATGCGCAAGGCGGGAGTCAAGGCTGGTCTCTTCAGGCCCATCACGCTCTGGCCTTTCCCCATCGACTTGCTGGTAGGGCTGCTGCCGAACGCCAAGGGCATCCTGGTGGTGGAAGCAGGCACCGGCCCGCTCGAGGACGAGCTCCGCATAGCGCTGAGCTATGCCGACGTCCACAGCCCGCCGCCGATCACCAACATCCGCCGCTTTGGCGGCATCCTGCCGCAACAACAGGAGATCGTCGACAGTCTTTCCTCTCTGGTCGAGGTGAAATCATGAGTGTCTTCTA
>SBFI01000219.1 GCA_006227875.1 Acidobacteriota bacterium | reverse complement strand
GCGGGTCGGGCTACCCTTCAGTCCCGGCTGATAAAGAGGCGCAGGACATACCAGAACATCAGGGCAATGGAGGCGAAGAGTTCGAGCGCCGCTCCCACGTGTCTATCCTCGGGGAAGTGGTGGAGCACGTTCGAGGTGTCGTAGAGCACCGCGCCACCGGCCAGGGCGATCATCGCCACCGAGAAGAAGGTCCCCAGCTCGAAACCGAACAGAACCCCGGCCACGATCAGGATGAGGGCGACGATGAACCCCCACTTGAGCAGTGCGCCCAGGAATGAGAAGTCCTTACGAGTGACGAAGGCCACCAGGGTCAGCCCACCGAATCCGACCAGGGTCGCGAGAGCCGCACTCTGGATGGCACCCGGCGCCACGGTCTGGGCGATGTAGAGCAGCGGTACAAAAATGATGGCGTTGGCAATGACATACCCGGCCAGAGCCGCGTACTGCGCCCCCGGGGAGCTGGCGGTGTGGGCCGCCCGGCTGGCCAGCCAGCCGACGACGATAAAGCCACCCAGGATCCAGAGCCAGGAGACGCTCAGCATGCTGGCGGCAAGCCGCTCGGCGAGCCCTGAAGAGAAGAGGTAGATCTCGATCCCGGCAAAGGCCAGGATGGCGCCGAACAGATGCGCGTACGTGCGGGTTATAAACGCGGCGCGGCGGTCGACACCGAGCTCGATCACGGGGGTCTGGAAGTGCGCTGCGGGAGTCGTCTGATTCACGATTCGGTTTCTCCTTCCGTCGGCTACCGCTAGGGGCTCCGGATCCTTCGTCACCTATAGATCGAAACGCAGAGGGAGCCAGTGCGTACTATTCTATAGGGGGAGGCTCGCCATGAGCCCCAAGAAGACCGCGGTCCTCGTCGGCTTCATACTTTTCTTGGCCATCATCCTGTTCTGGTCGGTCTACCGGCCGTGGGCTCTGACCTGGGGTGCTACCGACGAGGAGATCGCCCGCCCGATGCCCGGCGACGACATAGTCGCCAGGCCCGTGTTCGACGCCACACGGGCGGTGACGATCGCTGCCAGTCGCGAAGAGATCTGGCCCTGGCTCGTCCAGATGGGCTACCGGCGGGGGCCGGGTTCTACAGCTGGGACCGTCTCGACAACGACGGTATCCCCAGCGCCGAGCGGATCATCCCCGAGCTCCAGGAGCTCCGTGTAGGCGACTTGATGCCTCTG
This sequence comes from Acidobacteriota bacterium, assembly GCA_006227875.1. Classification (GTDB taxonomy): domain Bacteria; phylum Acidobacteriota; class Thermoanaerobaculia; order Multivoradales; family JAHEKO01; genus M0029. Next base: position 9,877 of record SBFI01000219.1, on the reverse strand, counting down.
AGCCACGATGCCGAGGCCAAGGTGGAGATTCTAGAGCCCCCCGGACAGTTGTTGCTGGTCTTTCAGGGCGACACCCGAGCCACCTGGGCGTGGGGTCTGTATGAGACGGCTGCGGACAAGACCCGCCTGGTGACGCGTTTGAGGGTAGGGACCGCAGGGATGCGCTCCCGCCTGGTCCTCGACGCTTTCGAGATCATCATGATGCGCAAGTGCCTGCTGGGTATAAAACGTCGCGCGGAGTCGTTGTCATGAAAGTCCTCCTGATTGAACCGGCCAAGGCGCCCCTCACGCTGGGTGGGGAGGATGTCTTTCTCTTCGAGCCGCTGGCCCTCGAGTACCTCGCTGCCGGGGTGGCGAGTGATCACGATGTGAGGATCCACGACCAACGGCTCGATCACGATGTTCGAGCCGTCTTTCAAGAGTTCCAGCCCGACGTCGTCGGGGTCACCGGCTACACGGTTCACGTCAGCGTCGTCAGGGAGCTCTGCCGGGAGATCAAGAGCTGGAAGCCGGAGGTGCTCACTGTGGTCGGGGGACATCACGCCACGGTGGCCCCAGAGGACTTCGAGTCACCCTCGATCGATGTCGTCGTTGCCGGCGAGGGAGTCGTTCCGTTCAGGGAGCTGGTCCGGCGCCTCGAGCGTGGTGGAGGATTCTCCGACATTCCGGGCGTGGAACTGAGCATGGGTGAGAAGGGGGTCGGCGAGGGCGGCCCACACGACATCGATCTCGATGCTTTCCCGTTTCCGGATCGAACCTGCACCGCGCCCATCCGGGGCGAGTACTACTCCGAGTACATGAAACCCCTGGCATCGATTCGCACTTCGAAGGGCTGTCCCTACCGGTGTAACTTCTGTGCGCTGTGGAAACTGGCCGGCGGCCATTACTTCAGAAGAAAGCCCGAGAAGGTAGTCGAGGAGCTCGCCACCATCGACGAGGAGTTTGTCTTCTTCGCCGATGACGAGTCATTGCTGGATTACGGCCGGATGAAGAAGCTCGCCCACCTGATCGAGGAGGCGGGACTCGACAAACGCTACTTTCTCTATGGTCGCAGCGACACCGTCGCCAGGCACCCCGATCTGTTGCATATGTGGCGCGACGTCGGTCTCGAGCGCATCTTTGTCGGCTTCGAGTCGTGCCGAGCGGAAGATCTGGAATACATCAACAAGGATTCGACGGTCGAGGACAACGAAGCCGCGGCGAGGATTCTCAACGAGCTCGGCATCGACGTCTACGCTTCGTTTATCGTCCGACCCGACTTCGACAGAGAGGATTTCGCGGCCATGAGGCGCTACTGTCGCCGGCTGGAGCTCAAGTTCGCCTCCTTTGCGGTCCTGACGCCGCTGCCGGGGACCGATCTCTACGAGATGGTCAAGGACCAGATGCTGACCCACGACACCCGGTACTTCGACTTTCTGCATACCTTGCTGCCCACGAGGTTGCCCCTGAAGGAGTTCTACGAGGAGCTCAACCGTCTCTACATCACCGCGATCCCACCCGCGAAAGGGCTCGCCTTTCTGGCCAAGTACCCGCTCAGGGAGCTGCCGAGCACCCTGGCCAAGTCCTACCGGGCGTACAAAGGGGTGCGCAACGCCTGGCGGGACTACGCTTCGGCCGCTTGATCGCAGTCCATCTACTCGCACTCGAGCGGTTTCTCCCGATTCCGGTGGAACCCTGCCGTTTGCTCGAAGGATTCGCCGTCGTAGATCTCTCTAACGAGAGAAGGCGGAAGACAACCCGTCTGTTCCAAGAGATCGGCAGAGAAAGGAGACACCGATGAGGAGATGGGGCGTGCTGGCGGTCGGCTTGGTGACCTTGAGCTTCGGACAGATTCTGGTCACACCGGCCGAAGCCGCTGAGCCGTGGAGGATTCGCCTGCAGGCGGCGTGGTCGAGCCCGCAAGGTGATTTCCGCGAGGTCGACGGCGACGAGGTCATAACAGCCGAGTTCAACAGCAGTTTTGGCTTTGGGCTGCAGATCGAGCGGATGGTCTCCAGCCGCATCGGGATCGAGTTCGGAGTGCTGTGGAGCGAGCCCGATGTCGAGGTGGTGATCGAAGAGCCGCCTATCCGTCTGGAACTCGAATCGCCTTTCCGCATCACTCCCGTGATCCTGGGGGTCAACTACCACCTGGGGTCGGGTGGCAAGACGGATTTCTACATCGGGCCGGCTCTGGCGTGGGTCTTCTACGACGATGTGGTGCTGGACGATCCCGACTTTGGACGGGAGACTTTGAGTGTCGATGACGACTATGCCTGGGGAGCCACCCTTGGCCTCGACGTCAATCTGACCGAGACGGGCAAGTGGGCGTTCAATGGCGAGATCAGATGGATGAAAGGCTCGACCGATTTCAAGAACCCGGAGGGCGAGTCGAGATCGGTGGATGTCGACCCCCTCTACCTGACTCTTGGGGTGACCTACCGGTTCTAGAGCCTTTCAAGAGGCTCTGGATCGGAGAAAGCGGTCCGCGGGAGACCTAGTCGTCCTCGGGGGCGGGTTTGCGTTTCTCTTGAAAGGTGATGGGTTCGGAGGTCTCGGGGCTGCTCATCTTCACCTTGCCCTGATAGAAGGCGCCCTCCGCGATGGCCAGCGAGCCGGCGTCGATATTGCCCCGGAGAGAGGACCCCGGGCGTAACTCGACACGCTCCTTCGCCTGGATGTTGCCGCGGACCTCGCCTTCCAGTACCGCGGCCTCGACGGTGACCGCACCGCTGATGCCGCCACCCTCACACACCCACAAGATACCGCCGATCGTACAGTCACCCTCGATCTTTCCCCGCAGCTCGAGACTCGAAGCGGTCTCCAGGTTGCCTTTGAGGTTGGCGTCGGAGCTGATGACGGTCTCGAGTCGCCCCGTCTCATCGGTAAAGCGACGCAGTGGGTGCTCGGCGTCCGTCGGCTCGGGCTTTTTGTTCGACATGACTCTGGGTCCCTCCACGAGGCTCCGCTGAGACTATCACCTGCCGGGGTGTGGTCCGGGGGGCTCTCTCCAGGTCAGCTCGACCTTCGGGTGGAGGCTCGAACGGGTGGGAGCAACCTCCTCAGCCGCCGCCACGTAGATAAGGAGAGGGTTCCCAGGTTCGCGGCCCCACATGAGGATGTCGAGTGTGATGGAGGGATACATGAGACGTCGATTGTCAGTTTCTCTTCTTATCTCCCTGAAGGTTGTCTCATCTCTCGCAGCAGCCGAAGAGACCAATTTCGAGCCTTATCTGGGTCAGGAGCCGCCGGGTACTACCGCGGAAGTCTTTGCTCCGGGGATCGTTTCGATTCCGGGGCGTTACGAATACGCGCTCTCGGTCTCTCCCGACGGCAAGGAGATCGTCTTCAGCACCGAGATGCCAGGGGAAAGCTCGAAGCTGATGATGACTCGCCACCGGCAGGGAGGCTGGACAGACCCCATACTCTTGCAGTTGACCCAAGGCGCCAGGAAGGGCGAGATGGAGGCCTTTTTCACCCCGGATGGCGGCAGCCTCTTCCTAGCGGTCTATGACGAAGGGATGGACGTACGGATCTGGTCCAGCGACCGAGAGGGTGAAGGGTGGAGTCTTGCGCGGCAGCTCGAGTCCCCGGTCAACGGGGCCGCCGTGTTCTACCCCACCTTCTCTCCAAGCAGGACTCTATATTTCACCAACATCGAAGAGCGCCAAATTTATCGGTCGCGGCTGGAGAACGACAGCTACCCGCGAATCGAAGCCGTCAATGTCGGGGGCTTTCATGCTTTTGTAGCACCGGATGACAGTTACCTGTTGTCGGATGCAAATGGCGACATTCAGGTCAGCTTTCGCGACGACAGTGGGGCTTGGTCGGAGCCTCGACCTTTGGGCAAGGAGGTCAACACCCCGGACTCCGAAACCTGCCCCTCCGTCTCACCCGATGGCAGATACTTGTTCTTCAGTCGCTACCCCGGACCCGAGAAGATCTCCGACATCTTCTGGGTCGACAGTGCGGTGATTGCCAGAGCCGGACCCGAGCGGGCAGAGTAGCTGGCGGCCCTGCTTTGGGCAGGAGTCGACCTTTCCCACCCCGCGCCGAAAGCGTCGGTCTTGGTGTGTCTGACTGACTCAGAGGCGATATCCCGCGTTACCATGTAGGGGTGCTATAGAGGCTCGTGGCTCGGCAGGGGTGGCTGGACTTCGAGAAGCCATCGGAGGGTTGGATCTTGAGCGAAGACCGGAAAAGCTGGCTCAGAGCCCTCGGCCTCGAGCCCGGTGCCTCCGCGGAGGAGGTTCGGCGGGCCTTTCGCGATCTGGCTCAAGTCTGGCATCCCGACCGCTTCACCCACGACCCACGACTTCATCGCATAGCCGAGGAACGGCTGAAGGAGATTACAGAGGCCTACAACCGGCTGCGCTCGATGCGGACCAATGCCGGCAGGCGCCCTGAGACCGAGACGGCTCCGCCCAAAAGAGCAAGGTCCGGCGCCAGTGGGTGGGGATCGGCCTGGATGCCGACTGCCGGGCTCATCACCCTGCCACCTTGGCTGCTGGCGCTGGGAATACTAGCCGGCCTGGCGCTTCTATTCTTCAGCCTGTTCGACCTCGTTCTTCACCCGGATCGCGTCATCGGGAGCGTCTTCTGGGTGGTGGCCGGCGGTGCATTGGTATGGGTGTGCTTCGATCGGCTTCCAGGAATGCGTATCCGGGAGAGCCCGGATCCGTGGTTCCATGGGTTCCTCGGGGTGTTTCTAATCTTTGTGGGCTCGGTGCTGATGGCCGAGAGCCGGGACCTGGTCGAGATCGACGTGCCGCTGCTGGTATCGAAGCTCTGGCCGTTGGTCGTCGTGCTGGTCGGATTCGCCTGGTTCCTGCAGGGCCAGAGGAGTCTCGGGGCGGCGGTGATGGTGGTGGGAGGGGGGCTCGAGCTGGTGTCTCTGGATCTGGTGTCTCTAGGAGCCTTGCTCGGTTGGTGGCCCCTGGTGCCTATTGCCGTCGGGGTCGGCATGCTGGTGCGCTTCATATGGGAGACGCGAAGCTCGCCGCCGACCTAGCAAGATCAGCTTCTTCGTTTCCGCCTCTTCTGAATATTTCCACCGCCGGTGGGCCCAGAACCATTGCTCGGGGTGCTCGAGCACAAACCGCTCGAGCACGTCGTTGTAGTGCTGTGTGTTGAGCCGGATCTCCTCCTCCGGATCGTCGGCGTAGATCCACTCGAGCGGTTTCTCGAACCTGACTACGTGTCGGCCGTCATTCTTGCGGTAGGCAATCGCGGGGATCACCGGTGCCCCACTGTGCGCGGTGAGAAGGGCTAGGCTGCGGTTGGTCCCGGCTGTGCGACCAAAGAAATCGACCGCGATCCCCTTGGGCATGTCCACCATCGTGTGTTGGTCCAGAATGAAGATGACTACGTCATTGCTCGCGAGCGCCTGCAGAACCTGGCTCAGGGTATTGAAAGGTGGAATCACCTGGAGACCCGCTTGGTGAAACCGGCGGAAGAGAACGTGTTCGAGGCCGGCGCTCAGTGACTTTCGGATGACGAAAAACCGGTCGCGGTACTCCTTGTACTGGAGCATCGCGGCGATGGATGTCAGCTCCCAATTGCCGAAGTGGCCGGTCAGGATGAGGATCCCCTGGCCCTTTTCTCCCGCTTCGAAGAGGTGCTCGACACCGACGACATCGACCATGTCGGCCAGCCGGCGATCCGTGCGCCAGAACATCGCCAGGTTCTCGCGAATCACACGGAAGAAGTGAAGGTAGAAGGCCTTGGCTAAACGCTCCAACTCGCTGGCGGAGAGCTGGTCGCCAAACACCACCCGCATGTTGGCCATCACGATCCGCCGCCGGATCCCGAGTACATGGAAGAGGGCGGTGGCGAAGCGCGAGGGCTCGACCTTCCAGATGGGAGTCTCTGCCGCGGCCGGCGCGGTCGACTTTTCGAGCTCGGTTTCCGTCTCAGTCGACATCGGTGGAGAAGACGACGCAGGAGTTCAACCCGGCGAAGCCACGAGTGGTCAGCAGGCCGAGGGACGAACGAGGGGACTGCTCGTCCGCGCTGACCATCAGGTCGCTGCAGTCCGGGGCCAGATTCTCGAGGGAAGCGATCCCCGGTACCCGGCGCTCGCGGAGGCTCGACAGGGTAAGGATGCCTTCGATGACACCGCTGGCGGCGACGGTGTGGCCAAGAGACCACTTGAAACCGGTCACGGGAACCGAAGAGGCACCAAAGACCTCGCCGATGGCAAGGGCCTCGCTGGCATCGGAAGGTTTCGATCCGTTGGCGTGGGCCGTAATCATGCCGATCTCTTCGGGCTTGCGCCCGGCATCCTCCAGGCTGGCGCGAATCGCCCGGACGAGACCCTCGCCATCTTCGCGGACGGAGAGGATCCCGCCCTCCGCGCTCACCGAGGTGCCGAGCACTTCGCCATGGATCCGAGCGCCCCGCTCCATGGCCACGTCCTTCGCCTCCAGTACCATCGCTCCGGCCCCTTCACCCAGAATTGTACCGTCACGGTCACGGTCGAAGGGCTTGAGCGCGCGCGGGCTCAGCAACCCCATCGAGGCGTAGTAGACAAGGGCCTCGGACTCCGAGACGGAGTCGTAGCCGACGACCACAGCCCTGTCGATCGCACCTGCCTCGAGGTACCTGCAGGCCTCCGCTATCGCCTGAGCGCCGCTGATTCCGTGGGCGGTGACATTCTCGTTGGCACCCTTGAAGCCGTGCCCGATGCCGGTGTAGGCGAGCACATTGTTGGGTAGGGTCCGCAGCAGCCACATGGGGTGGACCTGATCCATGGCCTCACTGCCGAAAACCGATATGTTCTCACCGGCCTCCGCGAGTGACTGGAGATAGTCGTGTTGCTGGCGATACTTGGTCCCGGGTGAGCCGACAAAGACACCGGTGCGGTCGTTGAAGGAAGTGGGATCCTCGAGCGAGTCGCGATACTCGAGCATGCCACTGTGCGCCAAGGCCTGGTCGACGGCGTTCAGACCGAGGACATCCTGACGGCTGATCACCTTGAGGAGCTTTCGATCGGAGACCAGTGTGCGCGGCTGGTAGTCTTTGATCTCTCCTGCGAGGTGATACTTCCAATCTGTCGTGTCCCAGCTCGACACCGGCTGGATGCCGCTCTCACCCGCGAGCACCGCTTGCCAGGTGGCTTCGACGTCGGTGCCGGTCGCCGTAATACACCCAAAACCGGTGACGACGATCCTATGCATCGTCTTCTCCCTGCTGCTCCGTCCGTTCCGGGCTTCTGAACAGCACCGCGCTGTTCGAGCCGCCAAAGCCAAACGAGTTCGACAGGGCAACGTCTACCGGCATCTCGCGGGGACCTTCCGGCACATAATCGAGATCGCAGTCCGGGTCCGGAGAGGTCAGGTTGGCGGTCATCGGTACCACCGAGTCGCGGATGGAGAGCACACAGATCACACCCTCGACGGCGCCGGCGGCGGCGATGAGGTGTCCCATCTGGCTCTTTGTCGAGCTGACCGCGAGCTTGTGCGCGGCTTCTCCGAACACGGCCTTGATGGCGTTGGTCTCTCCCAGATCGTTCATCTGGGTCGAGGTGCCGTGGGCGTTGATGTAGTCGACACCGTCGACCGTCTCCCCGGCGTCCTCGAGCGCCCAGCGCATGGCCTGGATGGGGCCGTCCCCGGATGGGTGGGAGTCGGTGATCCGGTAGGAGCTCAGAGAGTTACCCTCACCGGCGAGCTCGGCGTAGATCGTGGCGCCGCGCTCCCGGGCGCTCTGCCAATCCTCGAGAACCATGAAAGCGGCTCCCTCACCCAGGACAAAACCGGTGCGGGTGCGGTCGAAGGGGCGGCTGGCGCGGTGTGGCTCGTCGTTGTCGGTGGACAGGGCGGTGAGCAGGCAAAAACCGGTCATGCCGACAGGGGTGATCATCGAGTCGTAGCCGCCTGCCAGGACGTAATCTGCTTGCCCGCCGCGGATAAGACGCATTGCCAGCCCCAGGGCCTGGCCACCCGAGGCACACGCCGTGTGCACATTGGCGGAGTAGCCGCGGATGCCGAATCTCCGATGCAACAACGCCTGACCGGTCACCGTCCGGTGCTTTGCAAACTCGGGTGAGGAGATAAAGCGCTCGCCCTCTTTGCCAAGCCGGCCATAGTCGACTTCCCCGTCAGCGGCGAACTCCGCCTGGAAGCGCTGTAGAAACTCGAACTCGGCGGTCATCATGCCGCTGCCACCGACAAGCCCCCAACGGCTCGCCGTGGCGGCGGTCGGTTGGATCCCCGAGTCGCGGATCGCCTCCTCCGCGGCGGCCAGGGCGAAGGCAGTGAACGGTACCGTGTATTTGAGCAGTTTTGGGGCCTCGACCACCTCTGCTACTTTGAATCCCTTGACCTCCGCCGCGATCTGCGCCGGGAACCCCGAGGGGTCAAAGCTGGCGATGCGGGCAATCCCCGACTCTCGGTCGAGCAGCGCCTTCCAGGTGGAAGGAGCATCGTTCCCGACCGGTGTGACCATGCCGATCCCGGTAACGGCCACCGCTCGTCGTTTCTCTTTGCTCACCTGTTAGTCATCCTCGAGGGTTGCCACAAAGTCGATCTCGGCGATGCAAACGCGCTTGCCGTCGACCTCACAGCGAAAGGTCAGCCGGGCCTGGCGATCCGCCCTTTCTTTGACCCTTGCTTTGGCGACGACGGTCTGTCCCGGCTCGACAAATTGACTCATTTTGACGCTGCGAAGCCGCTTGGGGCGTAGCGGTATCCCAGACGAGGCGGAAGAACCGTCGGCCAACAGTCGCTCTCCGAGTCCCAGCAGACCTTGCACCAGCATCGACAACGGCAGCACGTGCTTGCGTGGGAAGTGGTCGTCGAAAAGAGGCCAGTCATCGGCGACCCTCTTGCTCGCCGCAGCCTCCTGCCCGGATTCCCAGGACAGGATTTCGTCGAGCTCGAGCCAGGTCGACTCCGCCTGGGCGGCGCTCCGCGCCGACGGGCCTTCCTCCAGCGCATCCGCGACGCTGCCCGGACGATGAATCCTATCGAAGTGCTGGCTGACCTCACCAGGGTCGTTGAACTGCTCCAGCGGCAGAAAAGGCCCCAAACCCTCCTCGATTATGAGAACCTCGGCGCCCTGCACCGTTGCCACCGAGTAGTAGGTGACGATCTCGTCGTCGACGGATTGGATGGTGGTGTCGAGAACGAGCGTATCCCCGGGGCCGGCCTCACCCAGGATCCGGATGTTGCGAGCGATTCCCGCTACGGGTCGCAGCGTAAACCCATTGGCGGCCATGACGTTCCAGGCACCGAGCTGACCGAGGGCCTCGCCGATGATCGAGGGTGCCAGCAACGGCCGGCCCTCTATCCTGCTGAGAAGGAAAGGATCGGAATCGGTGATGTGCCTCACACCTAGGGTGTGTTTGCCCGGCTCGAGCTGGAGGATTCGATCGACAAAGTGAAACACGCTTCCCCCAGATGATGCCCGGCAGGCCCGCGCAGGCGGCGGGTTACGACGAAGCGGGTTGTTCCTGACGCTCCTGCGCGCGGAGCACGAGCTTGCAGAACGTCTCGACGGTGAAAAGCGTTGGGATGGCCGCCACGGACATGCTGTCCTTGAAACGCTCCGCGGGCACCTCGGAGAGATACTCCTTGAGCTGGGCCATACCCTCCGGGGTTAGCTTGCCGTTCTCCGCAAAGGCCTCGTCTTCCAGCGCGCCGCGCGCCTCTTTTTCGATCTGACCGCGGGGGATCTTCACCTTGAACTCCCGCTCCAGTCGGTAGACGAGGTCCAGAAAGTCGATCGACTCCCCACCGTAGTCGTTGATCAGACTGCCATTGGGCTCGACTTCGGATTCGTCGATCGCGAGGACGTCGGCCACGATGACCTTGACCCTCGGATAGATGCTGCTCGTGTCCATGACGTTGTCCAACCTCTTCTGTCGGCCGCCGGCGAGGCGTCAAGCCATCTTGAA
>SBFI01000184.1 GCA_006227875.1 Acidobacteriota bacterium | reverse complement strand
GTGAGGAGATCCGGGTCCTCGTTCAGGGCCGCGGCATCGACCCGGCCGAGGTCTTCGACCTCGCGATCCTCACCGGGTAGACGGCACCTCCACCTTGACAGTGACCGGACCTTCTATAGAATAGTTTCTCGTCAAGACCAGCCGTCGGCGCCCATGCTCGGATGCTGCCGAACAAGAGCGAGTCGGGCCACACAACCGGGGGCTGGAGACCGGTTTTTCCTTTACGAATTTCTGCCGACTGGCGCGCTCGTGTCAGGTTGCCCGTCGGGTGAGGAAGCGAACCCGACCTAGATGGAAAGCTACCTTCCCATTCTGGTCTTTGTTGTGGTCGCGATCCTCTTCGTGGCCGCAGCGCTGATAGCGGCGCGACTGTTCCGCCGCATCGGGTCGGGGTCCCTCGACCGGCAGCCCTACGAGTGCGGCAACGAGCCTGAAAGCTTCGCCCACGACCATCAATTCTCGATCCGCTACTACTTGATCGCCGTTCTCTTCGTCGTCTTCGACGTCGAAACCATCTTTTTGTTTCCCTGGGCGGTGATGTTCGACCGGCTTGCTCTGTTCGGTTTCATCGAGATGATGGTATTTCTGGCAATTCTTGTCGTGGGCTACATCTACGTTTGGAATCGAGGAGCACTGAATTGGGCCTGAGCGAAGCGGAACGAGGAAACATCCTCACCGTCTCCTACGACAAGATCTTCAACTGGGCGCGACGCTCGGCGATCTGGCCGATGCAGTTCGGTCTCGCCTGCTGCGCCATCGAGATGATGGCGGTGCTCGACCCCCGGCACGACATGTCACGATTTGGCGCCGAGGTGTTCAGGGCCACCCCCAGGCAGGCCGACCTCATGATCGTCGCCGGCACGGTTACCGAGAAGATGGCCCCCATCGTGCGCCGGTTGTGGGATCAGATGCCGGAGCCCAAATGGGCGCTGGCCATGGGTGCCTGCGCGACCTGCGGCGGTCCCTATCGAACCTATGCCGTTACCCAGGGGGTCGACCGGATCATCCCGGTCGATGTCTATGTGCCGGGCTGCCCACCACGACCCGAGGCACTGCTCTGGGGACTGCTCCATCTGCAGCGCAAGATCGATCGGATGTCGAGCACCAAGAGCGGCAAGCAAGGGCAGGCAGCGGCTCTCTAGGACACACCATGAGCGACACCGAGAATCAGACGCCGGAAGAGAAAGCTGCGGCCGAAGAGAAAGCTGCGGCCGCGGCCAAGGCCAAGGCGGAGCGCGAAGCCGCCGAGGCGGCCAAGCCGGCATGGGAGAAGGACCCAGTGGTGCCGGAGTGGCAGGAGGCCGATGGGGATTCCCTGGTGGACGCCCTACGGGCGAGCTTTGGCGACGCCATCGGCTCGGCGAGGACCTTTGCTGGTGATCTGGTCCTGGTGGTCGATCGGGCCTCGATCCGCGAAGTCTGCCGCAGCGTCAAGGAGGATCACGGCTACCACCTGATGGTCGATATCTGCGGCGCCCACTACCCGGAGCGCGAAGTCCCCGGCTTCGAAGTGATCTACATCGCCTACAACTTCGAAGAGAACCGGCGGGTCCGCCTCAAGGTCGAAGTAGAGGAAGGGGCGGAGGTGCCGTCGGTGATCCCGGTCTGGACGGGTGCCAACTGGGCCGAGCGCGAGATCTACGACATGTTCGGCGTGCGTTTCACCGATCACCCGGACATGACCAGGATCCTGCTCTGGGACGGCTTCAACGGCTACCCGTTGCGCAAGGAGTTTCCGGTGGAGGGCATCGACACCGGCTCGGCGATCTATCCCGAGTACTACGAGGAGCAGGCTGGCCCGGTGGCCGGCTCCGGTACGGGCTGGCAGCCACCAAAAGAAGAAGAACCGGAGGAGTCCGACAAACCGGACGGCGAATGACCGACCCAAACACACCCGCCGCCGCTCCCGAGACCCTCTTCGGTCTCGAGGAGATGGAGCTCAACTTCGGGCCCCAGCATCCGGCCACCCATGGTGTTTTGAGACTCAAGGTCAGGGTCGATGGCGAGCGCATCGTCGATGCCTATCCGATCATCGGCTATCTCCATCGTGGTACCGAGAAGCTGTTCGAGCTCCATCCCTTCTTCCAGAACGTCCCCCACACCGATCGCATGGACTATGTGGCGGCGGCCACCAACAACCTGGCCTATGTGGGGGCGGTGGAGCGGCTGACGGGGATCGTCGTACCCCCGCGGGCGCGATACATTCGCACGCTCCTGTCCGAGCTCCAGCGCATCTCGAGCCACCTGCTTTGGCTCGCCACCCACGCCATCGACATCGGCGCCATGACGCCGTTCTTCTACACCTTTCGCGAGCGCGAGATCATCCTCGATCTGTTCGAGGAGTACTGCGGTGCCCGGCTGACTCTCAACTGTATGCGTCCGGGTGGACAGCCCTACGATCTGACCGCCGGCTGGACCGAGCGCTGTGCCGAGTTCATCGAAGATTTCCCGTCCAAGATCGAAGACTACGAGGGTCTCCTCACCGAGAACCGGATCTGGAAGAAGCGTACGATCGGCATCGGTGTCCTGCCGCCGGAAGTGGCCATGAGCTATGGGGTCACCGGACCCATGCTGCGGGGCAGCGGCATCCAGTGGGATCTGCGCAAGGCCATTCCCTACGAGGCGTACGACGAGGTCGATTTCGACGTTCCGGTTTTCTACAACTGCGACACCTACGACCGCTATCTCGTGCGCATGGAGGAGATGCGACAGTCCACGCGGATCATCGCCCAATGTCTCGACAAGCTTCCCGAAGGCCCGATCATGGCCAAGCGGCCACGCGTGCTCAAGGCGCCCAAGGAGAGCGAGGTCTATTTTGGAATCGAAGGACCAAAGGGCGAGATCGGGTTCTACATCGTGGGTGACGGCACCCCCAATCCCTACCGGTGTCGGGTCCGACCGCCATCGTTTCTCAATCTGCAGGTGCTGCCGGAGATGGTGAGGGGTCAGTTGGTGGCGGATCTGGTGGCGGTCATCGGCACCACCGACATCGTTCTTGGGGAGATTGACCGCTGATGCCCAGATTCCTCGAGGCGATCGAAGACGTTTTTGGCGCCACGCTCTTCTACTACGCCGTCTCACCGCTCTTGAAGATAGCGGCGGCGCTCGTCGTGGTGCTGACGCTGATTGCCTATTTGACCCTGGCGGAGAGAAAGATCCTGGGTTTTCTCCAGGTTCGCGTGGGTCCCAACAGGGTCGGTCCCTGGGGTCTTTTCCAACCGATCGCCGATGTGGCCAAGCTGCTGGTCAAAGAGGACATCGTGCCGCAGCAGGCGATCAAGTGGGCCTTTGTGCTCGGTCCCTGTCTGGTAGTCGGCCCGGCCCTCGTCATCCTCGCGGTCATCCCCTTTGGCCCATCGGCAGACGTGACCGGTGGCATGGGTTGGCATATCGCCGATGTCAACGTGGGGCTGCTCTTTGTGCTGGCCATGGCGACCATCGGTGTCTACGGACTCATCCTCGGCGGGTGGGGATCCAACAGCAAGTTCTCACTGCTCGGCGGTCTGCGCTCGGCGGCGCAGATGATCTCGTACGAGGTGCCGCAGGGTCTGGCGCTGGTGGTGCCGCTGTTGATGGCCGGCACCATGTCGCTCAACGGTATTGTCGAGGCGCAGCACGAGCAGGGCGTGTGGTTCGTCTTCAAGTACCTGCCCCTTGGTCTGGCCGCCTTCTTTGTCTATTTTGTCGCCGGGGTGGCGGAGACCAA
>SBFI01000475.1 GCA_006227875.1 Acidobacteriota bacterium | reverse complement strand
GACAAGGACCGCGGCGACATCCGACTTGGGGTCGCAGAAGGGGTCGACTACTTCGCCGCCAGCTATGTCGGTAGCGCCGCCGACGTCGAGGCGGTCAGGCAGGAGGTTCACCGCGCCGGTGGAGACCAGCTGCTGGTGGCCAAGCTGGAGCGAGCCCTGGCGGTCGATCACCTGGACGAGATCGTCGCCGCCGCCGACGCCTCCATGGTGGCGCGGGGCGATCTGGGGGTCGAGGTTCCGCTCGACACCGTGCCCGTTTTGCAGAAGAGGATCGTCGATGCCGGACGGCGGCTCTCGAAACCGATCATCGTCGCCACCCAGATGTTGGAGTCGATGATGGAGCACCCGCGCCCGAGCCGCGCCGAGTCCTCGGACATCGCCAACGCGGTCTTCGAGGGCGCCGACGCGCTCATGCTCTCCGGTGAGACCGCCGCCGGTCACTATCCGGTCCAGGCTGTCGACACCATGGTGCGGATCATCGAGCAGGCCGAAGCCTACGAAGCCGGCCGTCATCAGACCTTGAGAAAAGTGGCCGGGGGTGTCGACCGCGCCGCGCTGGAGCTCTTCCGGGCGGCCATCGATGTCGCCTCGCAGGACACCGACAGCATGGCCGCCGAGATCCCCGACGCGGTGGCCGAGGCCGCGGTGATCACCGCCCGACGTCTGAGTGTTCGCTGTATCGTGGCCTTCAGCCAATCGGGATTCACCGCCCGGCTGGTGGCCCGCTTTCGACCCTCCAACCCGATTGCCGTCTGCACCAACAACCTCGAAACGGCTCGCCGTGTGCAGCTGATCTGGGGGACACGGCCGCTGCTGGTCAGCGAGAATCTCGAGCACCACGGCCACCTGGTGCAGGGGGTGGAGCGGCACCTGCTGGCGAGGAGTCTGGTCGAGCCCGGAGACCGCATCGTCATCCTCGTGGGAGACCCCATCGAAGATCGTCCCCTGACGAACCTCATGCGGGTCCACGAGGTGGCGGGTAATTAGGTCCTTAATTTCGTCTGCGAAGCAGCGCCAGATAGGCCGGCAGCACCGTTACCGCCACCAAAGCCGTGGCAACGGCTCCCAGAATGGCCACCTTCCCCATCGACTGCAGCCCGGGGTAGTGGGAAAAGGAGAGCGAGCCAAAGCCGATGGTGGTGGACAGCGCGGCCAGCACGATGGCCTTGCCCGTCTCCACCAGACCGGCATAGAGCTCGTCGTCGCTCGCCGACGAGAACTCGCGGAAGCGATGGACCATGTGCACCCCGTAGTCGACGCCGATGCCGATGATCATGGTGGTGACAAAGATGTTCATGAAGTTCATCGACTCACCAAGGGCCACCATACCGCCCAGCATCCATAGGATGCCGACCAACAGCGGTGCCAACGACAACGCCGTGTCACCGATCCGGCGGTAGTCGAGCCAGAGCAGAAAGGCCACCAGGACAAAACCCAGCACCGCGGCTATCACGGCGTCTTTGAGCACCCGCTGACGCAGGATCCGGCTCATCACGTTGGCGCCGGTCAGCACCGCCTGCGGCCCCAGCTCGTCGGCCAGTCGTTCGGCTTCGGGAGGGGGCTCACGCCGCCAGATCTTGGCGGGAGGATAGAGATAGAGGACGCTCTTCCAGCCGTCTTCGTCCTGCAAGAGATAGCGCCGCAAGAGCTTCTGGGCCTGCGGGATATCCCGGAAGTCCTCGGTGTCCAGGGGCTCGGAGCGCGACACCGCTTGCGCAAACAGATCCAGTCCCGGCTCGAAGGGCTCCGGGCGCATACCCTCCTCGGCGGCAACTTCGGCAAAGGTCGCCCGGATGCGGTCGGCAGCGAGCTCGGATTCCCTTCCCTCCGCCAACCACCCGAGCGCCTCGCTCTGCTGCTCGGGTGGCGGGATCATCGATTCGACGGCATCGTAGCCGGTCAGTACTCCGTCTTCGACCAGCTGTCGCGCTCCGACCGCCGCACGACCCGCCAACTCCAGGACTTCCGCTTCCGAGCTGCCGGAGATCACCAACATCATCTGGTCGAAGCCGCGGCCAAACCGCTCGGCGACCTCGTCGCGGATGGTCACCCCGGGGTTGCCCGAGGGCCGCATGGCCTGCACGCTGTCGACAAAACGGATCTCGAGCGCCAGCCGACCGGCCACCAGCGTGATCACCAGCGCCAGCGCCAGCACGAGCCACGGTCGCCTGAGTGAGGCACGGATAAGACGCGCGCTTCCCAGCCCGTGCAAGAAAAGCGTCGGCCCCCGGTCGCGTCGCTGCTCATGGTGGTCTTCGCTCCAGGCCAACATCGCCGGCAGCAGCACGAGAACCGCCGCCATGCAGAAGAGAATCCCCACTCCGGTGAGATAACCCATCTGATAGAGGCCGGTGAAGTCGGTGACACCAAAGGAGAAGAAGGTAGCGGCGCTGGTCACTCCACCGACGACCACCGCTCTGCCCGAGGAGCCGCTCATGCGTGCCAGGGCCTCCGATAGCCCGACACCGGCTTGCCGCTCCTCCACATAACGGCCATAGGAGACGATGATGAAATCGATACCCAGACCGATGAGCAGAGCGGCCACCCCACTGGTGGCGGCGCTCAATCCTCCCCAGAGCAGCGCCGAGAGGCCAAAGGACAGGGCCAGGCCAAAGCAGAGAGGCACAAAGGCGTAGATCAGCAGACCAAATCGACGGAAGGCGAACAGAAACAGGGTGAGCACACCGATCATAGAGGTCAGGAGGTTGGTGCTCGCGTCCCGCCGGATGATCGACTCGTCACCCAGGGCGATCACGTATCGGCCCCCGAGCGCCACTTCGGGCGGCCCGCCCGCGCCGGGACCCGCGATCTCCACCCACTCGCCCTGCACCGCATCGATCTCTTCCTCGACTACCTCGACGAGCACCTTGGCAAAGTCGACATCCTGCGCCGATTTGGTGGGCTTGGCCATGATCAGCAGGATCTGCCGATCGCGAGAGAGGAAATAGCCGCTTGCCCAATCCACCGACAACCCCGCACGGGTGCTGGTCAAGCGGCCGAGAAAGACCTCCGAGACCCCGAGCGGGTCGAGCATCATCAGGCTCTTGATGGCAATCGCCTGTGGTGTGGAGATCAACCTTCTCAGCTCGCGGACCCGGTCACGCAGTGCCGGGTCTTCGAGCTTTGCCGTCAACTCCCGTCTCCCCTCCTCATCGAGAAACAGCAGGGCCGAGGGCAGGAAGGTCTGCAACAGCTCGTCCATCCCGCCGATCTTGTAGTCGACTTGCGAGAAGAGATCTATGCCTTCGAGCCGCTCGCCCAGGCGGTCGACAAAGATCTCGTAGGGTGCGATGACCGCATCCGGCGGCACCCTGACCACCACCAACAGCACGTCGGCGCTGCCGAACTCCTCCAGCGTCTGCCGGAAGTTCACCACCGCCGGTTCCTTCTGCGGCAGCAGGTCCAGGATGTCGGTGTCGAAGCGGAGCTGGGACGCGAGCCACAACGACACGACAAACAGCGCCGCCGTGACCAGAAAGATCGAGCGATAGTGATGTCGGGCCCAGATCGCCAGCGACTGGAGAATCGGCCGTGTCGAGACGGAGCTCATTCAGCCGGCGGCGACTCGCCGTTCTCGGAGTTGCCTCGCAAGATCAGCGGCGTAGATACTCCACTCCCGAATAGACGCTGGCCAGCATGGCAAGCCACAAGAAGGTCGGGGCGAGGTGCTCGAACTCCCCCAGCTGCTTGTTGAGAATCAGCAGCGAGATGGCCACGATCTGCAGACCCGTCTTGAGCTTGGCCGAGGGAATCGCCGCCAGCACGACATTTTCGGCCGCGGCCATACTGCGCAGCGACGACACCGCAAACTCCCTGGCGATGATCACCACCACCATCCAGGCGGGGGCCAGACCCAGCTCCACCAGGGAGATGAAGGCGGCCGAGGTCAGCAGCTTGTCGGCGGCGGGGTCGAGGAGCTTACCCAGCTGGGTTACCTGCTTCTTGCGTCTGGCGATAAAGCCGTCCAGAAAGTCGGTCAGCGAAGCCAGCAGAAACACGCCGAGGCCGACCCACTCCTTGCCCTCGAACTTGGTCAACAGCACCACGACCAGCAGCGGCACCATCAGAATGCGGAACACCGAGAGCAGATTGGGAAGATTCAGATTGGCGCGATGGATGGAAATTTGGTTTCCTCCCCTTGGAACGTGTTCCGGTCGGTCGACGTCAGTCGGCGGCCGGCGGTGTGGTGGTCATCACCAGCTGACCACTCGCGTCCCGCACCAGATAGGTCTTTCGACCCAGCCGTACCTGCCGAGAGCCGTCGAGCGAATAGTCGGGCTCGTCCAAGTAGATCCGTAACACCCTCTCAACGTAGGTCATCGTCTCCGGATACGGCGGTATTCCCCCAAACTGTCTTACCGCCGTCGGACCTGCATTGTATCCGGCCAGAGCCAGCTCGAGCTCGCCACCGAACTCGTCCAGCAGCCAGCGCAGGTAGATGGTCCCCGCCCCGATGTTCTCGTCGGGGCTGTAGGGATCGACCACCGCATACCGGTCCGCCGTCGCCGGCATCAACTGCATCAG
>SBFI01000063.1 GCA_006227875.1 Acidobacteriota bacterium | reverse complement strand
GAAGTCTCCACCACGAAGGCGGGCAGGTGACGCTCGAGGTCGGGCTCGCGATAATGGGGGCTCGGACGCGTTGCTGTGGAGCGGTTGTCGTAGGTCAGCGTTTCGATGTCGACGATGCTGAAGCAGATCGGCCGGTCCGGGAGCAGGTGGTGATTCGACAGCAGCGCAAAGAGCAGGCCCTTGGGGCTGCACAGCGCCGCCAGATGGCGCCCGGCCGTCTCCATCTCCTCGGGCTCCAAGTAGTTCAGCAGGTCCCAAGCCAGGATGATGTCGAAGGGTGCCTGATCGCGTGAGGGCAGGTCCTGTTGAAGCCTGCGGCTGAGAGCTCCACCGCTCAGCTCGAGGTTGCCTCGTCCCGGGCCAAAGGCCTGAAAGAGATCGGCGATAAACAGTTTGCAGGAGTACTGGGTGAAGAACTCCACGTTGGCGCCGACCGCCGGGCCCAGGTCGAGTACCTTCGACCAACGGGTCTCATCGAGATATCCCAGCAGATACTTGAGAGCCAGGCTGGGGCTCTCGGTCGTGCCAGGTTCCGCGGGATTGAATCTCTTGGGCTCTTGGCTTGACTTCTGATCGGGCACCTGAATCAGGGTCGACGTGACTCGTTTTGGGAGCCTTTTTGAGCTTGGCCGGCTGGCGCCGGTCCACCGGAGATACCTTCCTTCTTGGTCTCCTGTTTGACGGCCGCAGCAGGCGCCTCTGCCCGGGCCCCACCGGGACGCGAGGTGTCTTTCCGGGGTTCCATGTCGATGGAGCCCTTGAATTGGGAGCCGTTCTCCAACGTCACCCGCGGCGCGACGAGATTACCCTCGACGTTGCCGGAGGCCCGAATGATGATCTCCTTGTCGCCGTAGAGATTGCCCCGCACCCGGCCGTCGACGTGGATGCTGCTGCCGTGGACGTCGGCCTTCACCCGGCCGCTCTTGCCGATGGTTACTGTGTTCTTCTTGAGGATGATTTTGCCCTCTACCTTTCCTTCGACGAGGAGATCTTCCTCTCCCGACAGATCGCCCTTGATGTCGATCGAGGAGCCGATGGTGGCGCGTGAGCCGCGCGGCTCGGGGCGAGGGGCAGCGGGTTGGTTCATGATGGGTTCTCGAGTCGTAGGTTCGGGCTCGTTTTTCTTCCACACGATGTTGTGCCTCCTGTGGGGTCTGCTTGGAGCTAGGACCTGACAAGGTATTGAAGGCAAAGGGGAAAGTCAAGCCATTGACTTACGCTTTGTTTGCGCTATAGGATGGTTGACGATGGCCACTTTCCTCACTCAGCGTCAGAAACAGATCCTCGAGTTCATCGAGGGCTTTATGGCGGAGCACGGTGTGGCTCCCACCCTGCGGGAGATTTGCGAGCGTTTTGGCTACTCCTCGTACGGCACCGTTCACAAGCATCTCAAGCTGCTCCAGCAGAAGGGTTATCTGCGCCGCCACTGGAATCAGAAGCGCGGTCTCGAGCTGGCAGGTGGGGAAGAAGGAACCGGCGCGGTCGAGCTCCCGTTCTTTGGCCTGATCGCCGCCGGCCGACCGATAGAGGCGCTGCCCGGCGACGACTCGGTCGGTGTCCCCGACCACCTGCTCAGCGGCAGCCTCCAGGAGCACTATGTGCTCAAGGTCGTTGGTGATTCCATGATCGAAGAGGGAATCCACGACGGCGATCTGGTGGTGGTCTTGAGACGTGACGAGGCACGGACCGGTGAGATGGTCGTTGCCCTAGTCGGGAGCGAGGCGACACTCAAGCGGTACTACCCGGAAGGTCGAACAATCCGGTTGCAGCCGGCCAATGCGCGGATGAGACCGATGCAGGTTCCTGCCGGCGACGTCCAGGTGCAGGGTGTGGTGGTCGGGCTGATGAGACGTTTCTAGCCGCAAAACAGCCTTTTCCGGTCGCCTTCGATCCAACTTGGCAGTGATGTTTTTCGCCCCGGGAGGCCGGAATTCTCCTGTACAATCAAGCCCGCATGAAGCTGAGCCAACTCCTCAAGCTGATGACGGAAAAGGAGGCGTCCGACCTCCATGTGAAGCCGATGCGACCGCCGCTGCTTCGGGTTCACGGCAAGCTCGTGCCGCTCAAGACCGACCCTTTGAAGCCCGACGAGATCAAGGAGATGCTGCTGCCCATGCTGAGCCCACAGCAGAAGGCAAAGCTCGAGGAGAAGCTCTCCATCGATCTCGGCTATGGTGTGCAGGGCCTGGCCCGCTTCCGCGGCAACATTTATGTCCAGCGCGGCACGCTGGCAGCCGCTTTCAGAAGGGTTCCCTACGAGATCATGTCGATCGAGGACTGGGAGCTGCCACCGGTACTGGAAGAGCTGTGCGATCTGCCGATGGGGCTGGTGTTGGTAACCGGCCCAACGGGCAGCGGCAAGTCGACGACCTTGGCGGCGATGATCAACAGGGTCGTCAAGTCGCGACCGGATCATGTCATCACCATCGAGGACCCGATCGAGTTTCTGTTCAGCGACGACCTCTCCTCGGTGGCGCAGCGTGAGATCGGTATGGACACCGTCAGCTTTACCGAGGCGCTGCGCAATGCCATGCGCCAGGACCCCGACGTCATCATGGTGGGCGAGATGCGGGATCCCGAAACCATTGCCACCGTGCTCACCGCCGCCGAGACCGGGCATCTGGTGTTCTCCACCCTCCACACCAACAGTGCGATGCAGACCATCGATCGCATCCTCGACAGCTTTCCGTCCGAGCAACAGAAACAGATCAGACTGCAGATGGCCCAGGTGCTCAAAGGTGTGGTCTCGATGCAGCTGCTGGAGCGGGCCGATGGCAGCGGTCTGGTGGCGGCACAGGAGGTCATGCGAGCGACACCACGGATCTCTGCCCTCATCGAGAAGGGAGAGACCAACAAGCTGCTCGAAGAGGTGGAGTCGTCGGTCACCTACTACCGCATGCAGTCGATGAACCAGTCACTGCTGGCCCTTTTGGTACACACCACGATCACCTACGACGAGGCGATGCGGGCGACACCCGATCCCGAGGACCTTTCTCTCAAACTACGCAAGATGTTCCCCACCATCGAGGAACGAGGAGGCGACATGAGCCCTTCGACTTCGGATTTCTCCCAGATTCTCGAGCTGCAGCAGTTCAAGAAGCTCTATGAGGAGCAGGAGGAGAAATTCCAGATCCGTATCTCCGACAAGGACGCCACGATCTCGAACCTGCAGCAGCTGCTCACCGAGAAGGAGCAGCATATCGAGCAGATAAACGCCCAGCTGGCCGAGATGGACGGCCAGGCGGAGAGCATTCGATCCCAACACACCCGTCTTCGTCAGGAGGCGCAGGAGAAGATCGACAAGCTCACCGATCGGATTCGCGAGCTCAATCAGAAACTGATGCAGACCAAGGGCTCGGCGTAGCCCCGGGACTGCTACGAGGGGCTGTTACTTCTCAGAACCCGAATTCTCCGCGCTCGCTCCCAGCTCCAGAACAGCACTCTCGGCAGCGCTGCGAGTCGAGACCCCACCTTCGACCTGCAGCCGCCGCAGCTTGCCCGCGATCTCTCCCACCCGGGGTCCGGGTGGTATGTCGAGAAGCTCCTGGATATCGGTTCCCGACAGCAGCGGCGCGGGTGCGAAGATCTCGTCTCCCCGCTCCGTGGCGAGCCGCAGGAGATCCGTTGCCACTCAGCGGTGTCGCTGGCTCTCTCGGCTCTGCTGCCGAGATAGCAGGCATAAGTGGGCCACAGCTCTCCCATCTCGTGGAGCAGCCACCTCTGCGGACGCTGCTCTGGTGGCAGGTCCTGCCGGTCGAGCAGACGCGCTATCCGTTGGCTGTCGCGTTTCGAGATGTAGCCGGCCGTCTGCAGTTCGCCCAGCAGATCGACCGCATTGCGGTTCCCGGCCTGGGAGGCACTGTCGAGGAGCACAGCCATGCAACCCGCAAACAGATCCGGACGGAGAGGGTAGTCGGGGGCCACCTCATCGAGCCATTGAATCGAGCGGCTGAGTCGATCGAGCGCCGCGCAGGCGTCTGTCGAGATTGGCGTGGCAGGTGATCGGGCGTTCCACAGCGCCGGGTAGACCCCTAGTCGCTCGAGGATTCCGAGCGACTCCACACAGCCCTGGTGACTGAAAACAAGCCGCAGCTCTTCGCGGATCCTCTCGGGCGCGACACTCGCCAGCTGGGGTGCGGCCTGTTGTGCCAGCTCGAGCGTCGAGGGACTGACCGTAAAGCC
>SBFI01000044.1 GCA_006227875.1 Acidobacteriota bacterium | reverse complement strand
AGACGGTAGAGGAGTCCATCGTCGGCCTGGAAGAAGACACCACGATTCACCACCGACGGACGCGTCCGGATCGGTCCCCCAGTCAGGAAACTCCAGCGCACCGCTCCCGAGCTCGCATCGAGGGCGTGGAGGCGTCCCTGGTCGTCGCCGGAGTAGAGGACGCCGTCGGCGAACTTCGATCCGGCCCACAAAGGTGCGCCGGCGTCGAAGGTCCAGGTCGGTTCCCGGAGAGACGCGGTGGGCTCGGGTCGGGAGAGAGCCTCGACCGCCTCGACGCGGTGGAGGGTGAACGGGATCTCGTAAACCGGGACAAAGCCGCTGGGCATCGTGCCGCTGAGGGTTTGGGCCTCGTTGTCGTAGGTAAAGAGGAACGGTCCGAGCGTGATCCGGTCGCCGTCGATGGATGGCTCGGCAGAACCCATCGGCCGCCGCGAAAGGTTCATCACGGGAATTGTCAGTCGCAGGGAAGTCTTGTCGTCTTCGGCGGGCTCGAGCTCCAGAGCCAGGGGCTGACTGTCGCCTGCGTGGACCATGGATCCGGACCAGGCGCCGTAAATGTCCTCGACGGCGGGTCCGCTCCCGTTTGCTGACTCTTCCACTCGACCGGGCGCGCACGCCATTACGGCAATGAGGAGGACTCCGAGGAATCCGGCTGCGTATCTCATCTTGTCGACCTCGATGGTTTTGCTCTCTGGTGAGAGAGGTTTCGACCCAGTGCCTCCCAATGACGAATCTCTTGGCCGCCTTCGAGACTACGACATCAGCGGTGGAGGCAACAAGGAGTAAAGGCCCGGCCGCCGATCGGCGATACAATCAACTGAAAGAAACATAGGAGGCTCGCTTGGAGGTCCGCACCCCGAGCGAGTCCTTGAGAAAGGAGGATTCCCATGGCGTCTCTCCGGAAATCCGTCGATCGGAGGACCTTTCTCAAACTCGGCGCAGCCGCCTCGGGCATGGCGGTAGCTGGTTGCGAATCGTCCGAGCCGGTCGCCTCTTCTCCCCAGACTTTCGAGCTTGGTTACCGTCCCCTGGGTGGCACCGGCTTACGGGTGTCGGAGATCGCCTTCGGCTCCCACCACATCGACCGACCCGATCTGATGCGGGCGGCCCTCGACGCCGGGATCAACGCCTTCTGTACGTCGGGTCCCTACCTGGATGGACGCGAGGAAGAGGCGCTCGCAGAGGGCATGGCCACGGCGGGTAGCCGCCGCGAGGACGTGGTCATCCTCACCGGCACGGTGGTGCGACCCGGAGCCTCCACCACCAAGTTGCTGGCGGAGATCGACGCCAGTCTGCGGCGGCTCCAAACCGACTACATCGACGTCTACTACACGGGCGAGGTGCGCACGGTGGAGGACGTCCGCGTCGACGCATTGTACGAGGCCTTCGACATCGCCAGGCAGGCCGGCAAGGTCCGGCACCTCGGGCTCACGAGTCATGCCGGCGGCATGCAGGACTGTCTCAACGCCGCCATCGAGGACGAGCAGATCGAAGTCTTCTTCATCAAGTACGATTTCGTCTCCTACCCCGATCTGGACGAGATCTTGAGCCGTGCCGCGCAGCAGGGGATCGGGACGATGGTCTTCAAGACCAATGCCGGCAACCGACAGCGGGAGATCGAGGATCTCGAGGCGGGTGGACTGTCGTTTCCGCAGGCGACCGTCAAATGGGCGCTCACCAACCCGGCCGTGGCCAGCGTCGCCATATCGATGAGCAGCTTCGACACCATCCGCCAGTTCACGGCGGCGGCCGGCGCGGCGCTGACGGCTCCCGAAGTCGCCATGCTGCGCCGCTACGCCGAAGAGATGTACGACAAGTACTGTCGATTCTGCGGCGAATGTGAGCAGCACTGTCCGCACGGTGTGGCGGTGGCCGACGTCAATCGCTTTGCGATGTACTTCTCCGGTTACGGTCGTGAGAAGCAGGCGATGCGTTTCTACCGGGCCCTGCCCGCCAAGCGCTCGGCGGCGGCCTGTGAAGCTTGTGTCGGCCACTGCGATAGCGGATGCCCCTTTGGCAGGCGGGTCCAGACCGAGCTCGTGGCGGCCCACCGTCAGCTCAGCTTCCTCGAGGCCTAGGTGAAACTTCGTTACATGTGGTGTGTGGTGGCTCTCGGCGGCGTGCTCGGCTGTGGCCAGCAGGAGTCATCGAAGCCCGCCGACCGGGAGCTCGAGGCACTCCTGCCCGAGCTCTCGTCCCGCGCGCAATGGAGCATAGCCGAGGGCCCGACGTCGCACACGCCCGACAACCTCTGGGAGTACCTGGACGGTGGCGCACCGCAGTACCTGGCCTACGGTTTCGAAAAGATGATCCATATCCGTTACCAGCTCGGCGACGATCCACTGGCGAGTATCGCCGCCGACGTCTACGACATGGGCTCGGAGCTGGGTGCTTTTGGGATATACAGCAGTATCCGGCCGCCGACGGCGGCGATTCGGTCCTGGGGTGCGGAAGGCTATCGTTCCGGAGCCGTGGCGGCTGGGTGGAAAGGCACGGTCTTCGTGCACGTGGCCGCCGACGATGACCGACCCGAGCTGATCGAGATGCTGGAAGGTCTCATGTCCGAGATTCTCGATCGGGTGGTCGGTAGCGATTCGCCGCCCCCTGTGTTGCGTCCGCTGCCGCCGGATGGACTCGTTCCCCACAGCGAGCGCTATGTCGCCGCCGATCTCCATGGCCATGCCGCTCTTGGTGGCGGAGTCCTCGCGATCTACGAGATCGACGGTCGCCGCAGCGAGCTCTTCTTCTCGGAGCTGGAGAGCGAAACCGCTGCGGCGGCAGCGCTGACCACGGTCCGCAGTGAACGGGAACGCTGGACCGAAGAAGTCATGGATCACGCCGCCGCCGGCGAGGCCGGTTTTCGCTTCGAGGATCCGGGTGCGGGCTCCGGTCTGGTAGTCCGCTCCGGTCGGTACGTGGCGGGCGTCCAGGGTGATCTTCCACTCGCCGCGCAGGAGGCGCTGCTCGCAAGTTTGACCGCCCGACTTCCGTGACCCGGTCTCTGTTCCTGCAACTCGGGTTGGGGTGGGGCTCTCTTCAGGCCGGCAGGTTTGGGGCTTCGGCCGATAGCTGGCTCAGCAGCAGAATCTGGAACAGCAGCCCGAGCAGGGTGGCCTTCGACAGGCCCGAGGCCTCGTCCGAGTGGACGGGCGTGAAGAGTCGATCCAGAAGGCGCCGACGCTCGCTGGCCGGCAGGTCCGGTTTGAGATCGCGGGCCCACCGCCAGAGCTCGCCGTACAAAAACCAGGCCGCACGACGATAGACGGCGTCGAGCTCGGCCCCCCACGCCTTTACGTGTTGGCGAGTAGCCGCGATCATCAAGCCCTCACTCAGAATACCGCTGAGCAGACGGACTCCCAGATCCTCGGCCGCCCCCTTTTCGAGCAGGTTCTCCAGCACCACACCGCCCACGGCACTGATGTCCAATTTGGAGGCCAGCTCGCTGTACTCCCGTGAGGTGCTGCCGGTGGCAAGGCTGTCCAGAAACTGCTGAAACTCGTCCAACGCCGGCCACACCCGCGAGTCCTCTGGCAGACCGGCTTCGAGAAGCTCGGCCCGCAAACGCCACAGACCCTTGGTCTCGGGTGCGGTCAGGACCCTCTCGAGGGCGTCGCGCAGTTCCATAGGCGCTTGATGAATGGTGGAGCAGATGGGATTTGAACCCACGACCCCCACGTTGCGAACGTGGTGCTCTCCCGCTGAGCTACTGCCCCACAAAACAGCGGACGAGCATTCTACCGCTACCCACCGCATCCCTCAACGCCAATTCCTCCTACCAGTCGAACGTCTCGCCGGTCTCGGGGAGCACGGGTGGTCTCCAACCCGACTCGGTGAGGGCGGCGGCGAGAGCCTTGCGGGGCGGGTCTTCACCGTGGTTGAGAAAGACCCTCTGCGGCGCTTCCGGCAGCGCCTGGCACCACCTCACCAGCTCGTCCTGGTCGGCGTGGGCCGAGAGCCCATGCAGCTCGCGGATCTCGGCTCGTACGGGGATGCGCTGGCCGTGGATGGCGACGTGCTCGGCGCCGTCGACAAGCGCCCGGCCGCGGGTGCCGGCCGCCTGGTAGCCGACAAAGACCACTGCATTCTTGGGGTCGCCCAGACGTTGTTTGAGATGGTGCACGACCCGGCCACCGGTGGCCATGCCGCTGGCAGCGACGATGACCGCCGGCTCCTTGCGGTGGTTGAGCGCCTTCGACTGCTCGACGCTGCGACAGCGCTGAAAGCTGTCGGCCGCGAGCGGATCGAGGTGTTGCTCGGCCAGCTCGCGCAGGTCTTCGTCGTGCTCGGCCTCCGCCTGATCGTAGATCTCCGTCGCCTTGATGGCCATGGGGCTGTCGAGAAAGACCGCGTTGGGGTCCAGATCCCCGTCTTCCACCAGTTGTGAAAGGTGATAGAGGACCTCCTGGGTGCGGCCGAGGGCGAAGGCGGGGATGACCACCGTGCCCCCCCGGCCAAAGACCTTTTCGATCACCTTGCGGAATGCGGCCTCGGGGTTGGCAGCCCGGTGGTTGCGGTCCCCGTAGGTCGATTCCAGCACCAGCGCCGTGGGCATATCGGCGGGCGGTTCGGGATCCTTGACGATCGGTGCGTCGTAGCGACCCACGTCTCCGGAGAAACACCAGGTGCGTCGTTTGCCGTCGGCACCCTTGGCCCGGATCTCGATGGTGGCCGCCCCCAGCAGGTGACCGGCGCGCCGAAACCGGATCTGGATCCCCGGCAGGATGTCTTGCGGCTCCTCGAAGGGGAGTGGTCGCAGCAGCTTCAGCGCCCGGCGGGCGTCTTTTGCGGTGTAGAGGGGCTTTGGCTGCGGATGACGGCTGTAACCCTTCTTTTGCGCGTAGCGCGCCTGCTCCTCCTGCAGATGTCCGGCATCCTGGAGGATGAGCGAGATCAGACCACGACTCGGCTTCGAACAGTAGACCGGTCCGTCGAAGCCTTCGCCCACCAGCCGTGGCAGAAGCCCCGTGTGGTCGAGGTGGGCATGGGTCAGGATGACCGCGTTGAGCTCGGCGGGACGATAACGCAGCTCTCTCCAATTCCTCTGCTCGAGCTCTTCGGGACCCTGATAGAGTCCGCAGTCCACGAGCAGATCGTTGTCGCCCCAGCTCAGATGGGTGCTGCTGCCGGTGACCGACCCGCAGGCACCACAGAAAGTCACTTTTGCCATGGTGGAAAGCTCCGATCAGTTGGAAGGCGAGAGTCTAGCACCGGCTCGGCCGCCGGCCGCCGTCGAGCGCCTCGCCTATCACTTGGACGACCGCTTCCGCGTCCCGGGGACCAAGTACCGCTTTGGTTGGGACTTTGTTCTGGGCCTGGTTCCCGGTCTCGGTGACGTGGTCGGGTTGGTGTTGGGTCTGCCGATCATCGCCGCAGCCATCCGCTACCGGTTTCCCAAGATGGTGGTGCTGGCCATGTCGGTCAATGTCCTGCTCGATGCCGTGCTGGGAACGGTGCCGATCGCCGGCAACATCTTCGACTTCTTCACAACAAGAATCTGCGGCTGCTGAGGGATCCCAAGGCCCTGGCCGCCATCCTCCAGGAGGCGGGCTGGAAGCTCAAGGTCCTTACGGTGACCTTGTTCCTTACCGCCATCACCCTATCGGTGCTGCTGTTCTACATCGTGCGGGCGATGCTGCGCTACCTGGCTCCGCTCCTGGTTCCCTTCTAGGTCCCGGGCGCGGGAGGTCGTCTGCGAAACAACATCTGCCCACCCAACAGCAACAGGTAAAAGATGTAGCCGGCGGCCGATGCCGCACCAGCTACGTAGGTCATGGCAGCGGCGCGCAGGACGGACCTGGCGGCTTCCTCCTCCTCCTCGCCGCTGAGTAGCTGTAGGCGATCGAGTTGCAGCATGGCGCGTTTGCTGGCGTTGAATTCCACCGGAAGGGTGAGGAATTGGAGGAGAAGGG
>SBFI01000297.1 GCA_006227875.1 Acidobacteriota bacterium | reverse complement strand
CGCTTGGGGCGGGCCCTGGGCTCCTTCGAACGCGAAGCCGATCCCGGCTTCCGATTGGTGGGTCTGGCCGCAGTCCACCACGAGCTCGGTGACAAGAGTGCCTCGGACGATGCAATCGAAGAGATGATCGAGCGCTTCGGCAGCGAGAGTCCCTACCAGATCGCCGGGGCCAGGGCCTACCGTGGCGAGATCGACGAAGCCTTCTCCTGGCTGGAGCGAGCGTACGAGACGAGAGACCCCGGCATCGTCGGCATTCTTAACAGTCCGTTTCTCCGCGGTCTCCACGACGACCCGCGGTGGGAGGATTTGATCTCCAGGCTTGGACTGGCATCCGGCCGAGAGCTGGGCTAGGTGCCAGGCCTGGCACCTAGACGATTCGTTCCCGGATCTTGGCCGACAGGATGTCCATCACCCAGACGGTGATGGCGATCAGCAGCACCAGGGTGCCGACCTCGCCCCACTGGCCGAGATCGACCCGCGGCTTCAAGATGTAGCCGATACCGCCACCGCCGACAAAACCGATAATGGTCGACATGCGGACATTGATGTCCCAGCGGTAGATAGTGAAGGAGAGGAAGGGTGGGATGACCTGGGGCACCACGCCGTAGCGCAGCACCTGGATCGCCGAGGCGCCGGTGGCGGTGATCGCCTCTACCGGTCCGGGGTCGATGTTCTCCACCTGCTCGGAGTAGAGCTTGACCAGCGCCGCCACCGAGTGCACCCAGAGGGCCAGCACCCCGGCAAAGGGGCCGATACCGACCCAGGAGATGAAGATGAGCGCCCAGACCAGCGGCTCGACCGCCCGGGTGAAGTTCATCCCCGCCCGTACCAGGGTGTAAGCCAGACGAGTGAGGCGGTTACGCCTGGTCAGGTTGCGCGCCGCCAGAAACGAGAGGACAAAGGCAAAGGGGATGGCAAAGGCGGTGGCCATAAAGGCCAGAAAGATGGTCTGTACCAGCAGCACCAGACCCTGCTGGAGGATCTCACCCGACGGATGGAGCAGACCCCGGATGATGTCCGAGGCTTTTGAGAACTTGGTCAGGAAGGTGACCAGCTGGACCTCGGTGATGAGCCAGCCGGTAAACAGGGTGAGCTGGATGAGCAGCGCCACGAACCAGCCGCGGAAGGTCTGGCTCCAGGGAACATCCTGCTCCTCCTCGGGAAGACCGTAGACCAGAGCGCCGCCGGGGGGTGCGCCGAGGATGCCCCGAGCCAGATGCCAGGCCATAGCCAGCATCACGGCGGCAACAGCCATCACCCCATAGTGGAGCAGCAGCAGCACCTCTTCGGGGGTCACCAGCAGACCGGTCGGACCCCGCCGGCCGGAGAAAGCGATGACCAGGAACTCGGTCATCAGCAGTGCCAGCACCCACAGCACAATGTCGATACCGATCGCCTGCAACCGGGTCAGGTTACGCCGCCATCCGGGAACGGGAGTGGCGGCGTTTTGGGTGGGATCGGTCATCTCGTTCTCAGGTCGTCAGCGTCGAGGTGGGCACGGCGTCCTGTCCGTAGATCTCCTTGAAGGTCTCGCCGTCGAATTCGTCCGGTCCGCCTTCGTAGACCAGCATCCCGTCACGCAAAGCCACCATCCGGGTGGCGTAGCGCTGGATCAGATCGATGTCGTGGAGGGTGCAGATCACAGTCATCCCCTCGTCTCGGTTGAGGGCCTCGATGTGACGCATGACCGAATGTCTGAGCGCCGGGTCGAGCGAGGCGACCGGCTCGTCGGCCAGGATGAGGCTCGGCTGTTGCATCAGTGCCCGGGCGATGGCGACCCGCTGTTGCTGCCCACCGGAAAGAGCATCCGCACGGCTCGCACCCCGGCCGCCGAGGTCGACCCGCTCGAGACAGGCACGGGCACGCTCGGCCTCCTCTTCCGGAAATCGCGTCACCAGGCTCCTGAAGAAAGGTGCGCGTCCCAAAGAGCCGGACAGGACATTGAGCAGCACCGAGTGCCGGCGCACGAGGTTGAACTGCTGGAAGATCATCCCGATCTGAGCCCTCGAGGTGCGCAGCTGTGAGCCCTCGGCGGCCGTGATCTCGTGGCCAAAGATCCAGATCCGCCCGGCGGTCGGATCGATGAGGCGATTGACACAGCGCAACAGTGTGGACTTGCCCGAGCCGGAGAGCCCCAGCACCACCAGGAACTCACCGGTGCGGACGGTGAGCGAGACGTCCTCGAGAGCCCGGATGCCGCCCGGATAGACCTTGGTCAGGCTCTCGATCCGAACCGCCTCGTCCGGCATCGTTTCTCCCGCTGCGGCCAAAGCAGTGTCGGCTGTCACTCGCCCTCCTCCTGCCGCCGCCGTCGCCGTTCGAGCTTCTCCTCCTCGGCCTCCAGCAGACCGGCGGCGCTCATCCCCGAGGCCTCGAGCGCCTGGCGAAAACCGTCAAAGGCCGAATCTTCGGTGGGAGTGGCGGCGATACCGGCCACCAGATCGAACAGCGCCATTCGACCCTCATCGGTGACCAGGAACCGCTGCAGAGAGGCGGCAAAGGTCTGCCAGGTCTCTTCCGGGAAGCCCTCTCGTGCCACACAGACGTCGTTGGGGATGGGGTCGGTCAGCGCGATGATCCGCACCTCGTCCAGAAACCCGAGCCGGTCCTCGGGCTTCATTCGGCTCAACAGGATGGTGCGCGCGTCGCCGACAAAGGTGCCGTTGCGCTCTTCCCGCTCGCCCGGAGGGACATAGTAGGCCGAGCCGGCGTCGGCTTTGCCGTCCCACACCGCTTGCACGACGTTGGGATGGCCGCCGGCATAGTAGACCCGGCCGAGCGATACGCCGTGGCGGTCGAGCAGCAGCCGCGGGAAGATGTGGCCCGAAGTCGAGGTCTCGTCCGAGAAGGCGTAACGCTTGCCGTTGAGATCGCCGAGCCGACTTATCCCGGAGTCGACACGGGTGTAGACGCAGCCGTAGTAGGCGGTGGCCCGTTCGGCGGCGGGTGTCTCGGTCTTGAAGATGATGCGGGTGTCGGCGAGGGTGCCAGGCCGCTCGGCTTCCAGCTGCTTCCGACCATCGCCGACCAGGTCGTAGGGACCCGAGAAGACCCACGAGCTGACGGCTGCATCCACCTCGGTCGGGCTCTCCACCAACTTGCGCACCGCCTCGAGACTGCTGGCGGTGGGGACTTCCCTCCAACCCGGGGCCTCGGCGTCGAGCACGGTCAGCACCTTCTGACGCAGTTCGTCGCTCAAACCGGTGGGGAAGGCCACCGCCCGCCCCGCGAGGTCCTGGATCGACTCGGGCTGTCGCCCACTCGAGCGGGTGACGAGGGTGCCAAAGCGGTAGACCGAGCGCACGACCTGCAGCTTGACCTCGGCGCCGTAGCGGGCGTGGGCGATGACATAGGCGAAGGCGGGCATCCAGGCGACATCGGCCTGCTCGGCGCCCAGGGCCTGGATGACGGCGGCGTAGCTGGTCGGGACCTCGGAGCGGATGGTCAGTCCGCTGTCCTGGCGGACAAAGCGGGCCAGCTCGTCTCCCCGCCGCACCAGGGTTCCCTGCTCGACCGAGGGCACAAAGAGCATGCGCACCATGCTTTCGGCGGATCCCTCGAGACGGGCGCGGCGATTGAGACCCCAGCCAAAGGCGACAAAGCCGGAGAATGACCAGGCCCCACCCGATGCGGGGCAGCCAACGAAATCTTCGTCGTTTGCCGGACATTTTCCCCCGAGGCTCGTACTAGCTCACGTCGTCGCCTAGTGTAGCGGGATTTGAAGCGGCCGGCCCGACCACGCGCCTTCGGCGCGCGGTGCCCGCCGGCCGAAACCCGCGGCCTGGAGGGCAGGCACTTGGGTCACCCGGGCCTCCCCCTCCCGCCCCGGCCGGCACGGAGGCCGGCCGCTTCAGGGCCTCGACAGCTCTGCCCGGGCTGCTGCCAGGTGCTGCTTCGTGGTCTCGGCGCGGGTGGTCCAGAAGGCGGCGATGGCACCGGTGGTCGGCTCGGCCTGTCGGTGGCGCTCGATCCAGAGGTCGCATTCCCCTGCCAGCCATTCGAGGGTGGCGTCGGCGTCC
>SBFI01000417.1 GCA_006227875.1 Acidobacteriota bacterium | reverse complement strand
CCCGGACTCGGTCTCGGAGAGGTCGATCTCCTCGAGTCGATTCACATAGTCCCGGAGAACGTCGTAAGGTAGCTCGGCCAGAGTCATCTTCTGTTCCGGCCCCTCACCCTCACGCAACCGGATGGTGCCATTGGCAAAGAGGGTCACATCGGTGTGTCCGAGCTCGCTCAGACAGTCGCGCCGCACCAACACCCTGCTCCGGGGGTCGACCGGCTCGCCGGCTCCCAACCAGGCCAGACAGGCCACCAGGACGATCACCCGATAAATACTCATTCTCCGAGGCTACCCTATTTCCGATCGTGCTCCTCGAGCAGCTTGGTGGCTTGGGAAAGCTCCTCGTCGGCACCAATGACGCCGTCGAGCCGCGCCTCGAGGGTGGCTTCCAAGACGGCGCCGATCTCCGGGCCGGGGGTGGCACCCCGGGCGAGAAGGTCTCGACCCGAGATGGTGAGCTGGATGTGGCGCAGCTCCTCCAGCCAACGTACCACCCAGATCTCCACCTCGTCGGCCCAAAGCGCCGCCAGCAGCACCTGCTCCTCGTCCCGGAGTCGTGCCAGCGCGCGGGCCGCGCGATGGGGCAAGACGCCAGATCCGCTCAGCTCGCTCGCCGTCGATTCCAAACACTCACGAAAACCCAGGAAGAGCTCCCGGTCGGCACCGTCAATACCGAGGCGCTCGACAAGCTTCTCACGCTCCGCCGGCGCCAACCGCCAGGCGACGGTCATCAGCGTCAGCCGCCAGAGCTCGAGCGCGGGCAACTCGATGCCTCTGCCTTCGAGTTGGACGATCCGATCGACAACCCGGGCCAGACGTCGGGAATCCTCCTCCTCTAAGCTCAACCGCGGATGGAGGGCGGACAGCAATCCCAGCTCGTCCAGCCGGCGGAGCGCCGCCTCCAAAGTCTCGATCTCGCCAAACAGATACTCCACCTCCTGCCGCAACCTGGTGGCCGAAAGCCGGTCGAAGACCCGCTCCTCAGTGGCCTCGGTCACCAGTCGCTCCGACCCCGGCTCGAGTCGCAGACCCAGCCGGCTCTCCAAGCGCACGGCACGGAATGCCCGGGTCGGATCATCGGTAAACGAACGGGGGTGGAGGATCCGGAGCAGGGATGCCTCGAGGTCCGCCAGCCCGCCCTTGGCGTCGATGAGCTCGAAGCCCTCACCAGGACCGAGACGGACCGCCAGGGTGTTGACGGTGAAGTCACGGCGGTCGAGATCCTCTTCGAAGCTCCCCGGCCGCACCACCGGCAAGGCCGCGGGCTCGGGGTAGCTTTCGGCCCGACTGGAGGCGATGTCGAGGCGGAGACCGACGGGATCTTCCACCTCGGCAGTGAGAAACTCCGGGTGGAGCTTGACCGCAGCGTCGAGCCGGTCTCCCAGCGCGCGGGCAAAGTCGGCGGCGGATCCTTCCACCACCAGATCCAGATCGCGAAGCTCACCGGTCAGCAGTAGATCCCTGACCGCTCCACCGACCAGATAGACGGCCATCTCGAGCTCCCGTGAAAGGTCGGCGACCAGCGACAAGCGCTCGCGCACCTCGGCCGGGGTCGCCTCTTTGACCAGCTCCCCGATCCGTCGAGCACGCCTGTGGATCTGGCTCACACTGTCAGAATGTGGTTCACGCGATGGCCACCGACTGCAAGCCCATCAGCTTGGTCACCGACCCGGGACCGAGGATCGCTTCGATGGCGGTGACGAGCTCGGGGTCGTAGCGAACCTTGAACCTCTCTTCGGGCGCGATCTGGACTTCGCACTTCTCCAGCTCGAGGTGCAGGCGGATCGGAATCTCGCCGGCATTCTCGATCAGCAGATCCCGCAGCGTCATCAGCTCGGTCGTGGACATCTCCGTCGGCAGCTTCAGCTGCAGCTCGGTCACCAGCCGGTCCTCCGCCTGCTCGAGAGGAGTCATCTCCTCGGCAGTCAGCTCGACCCCCGAGCCACGATCGCGGGCGGTCCCCTTGATCAGGACGATGGCTTCCTCCTCGAGGATCGGAGCGTACTTCTGCAGGGTGTCCGCAAAGACGGCGACAGGCAGGGTGCCCTCCTCGTCCTCGAGCACGAACCGGCCCATGAGACGCCCCGCATTCGGACCGCTCTTGATCTTGTTCTGTCGCATACGAGTGACCAGGCCACCGACCGCCACTGGTCCCTCGCTGCCGTTGCGCAGGGACCCGGTGGTGTGCGAGGCGAGCTTGCGCAGGGTCTTGGCGTGCTCGGCCAGCGGATGTCCGGTGAGGTAGAAGCCAAGGGTCTCTTTTTCGAAACTCAGACGCCGCTTGTCCGGCCATGGCTTCTCGTCGACCTCCAACTCGGGCTGAGGCATCGAGGCCGAGGCAAACAGACTGCCCTGCCCCTCTTCGATCTCGCGACGCCTCTTCTGGGCAAACTCGAGAGCCCGCGGTAGGGCCACCAGCAGAGCGCTTCTCTCCACCCCAAAGCTGTCGAAGCTGCCGGACTTGATGAGGCACTCGAAGACCTTCTGATTGATCGATTTGAGATCGACTTCGCAAGCGAACGGCACCAGACCGGAGAACCGACCGGCGCTGCGCCTCGCTTCCAGGATGGCCTCCACCGCCGACTCACCTACTCCCTTCACCGCCCCGAGACCAAAGCGGATGTTGTCTCCCGCCGCGGTAAAGGTCCAGCTGCTCTCATTGATATCGGGTGGCAGCACCTGGATACCCATATCCCGACACTCCTGGAAGTACTTGGCCACATTGTCCTTGGAGGCCATCTCCGAAGTCAGCATGGCGGCCATGAACGCCACCGGGTAGTGGGCCTTCAGATAGGCGGTCTTGTAGGCCAGCATGGCGTAGGCGACGCTGTGGCTCTTGTTGAAGCCGTAGCCGGCAAAGGGCGCGATGTGATCCCACAGGCCTTTGGCCTTGCTTCTGGCCACACCCCTGTCGTCGGCACCCTGGAGGAACTTCTCCTTCTGCTTGGCCATCATCTCGGGCTGCTTCTTGCCCATGGCCTTGCGCAGAAGATCGGCCTCGCCAAGTGTGAATCCGGCCACGTCGACGGCAATCTGCATGACCTGTTCCTGATAGGCGATGACACCGTAGGTCTCTTCGAGGATGGGCTCGGTCTCGGGCAGGACGTATTTGATCTCTTTCTTGCCCTGCTTTCTCTGGATGTACTCCTCCACCATCCCCACCGAGAGCGCACCCGGCCGGTAGAGGGCGTTGAAGGCCGCCAGGTCCTCGAATTTGGAGGGCTGAGCCCGGCGCAGGAGGTCCTTCATTCCTCCCGACTCGAACTGGAAGATGCCGTTGGTGCGCCCATCGCAGAAGAGCTTGTAGGTCTCCGGGTCGTCCAGGGGCACATTGTCCAGATCCAGCTCGACACCCAAGAGTCGGAGCATCGACAGGGTGTCGTCGATGACCGTCAGGGTGCGCAGACCGAGGAAGTCCATCTTGAGCAGACCCAGCTCCTCGATGACATCCTTGTCCCACTGGGTGGCCACCTCGTCCTTGTTGGTCTTGTAGAGGGGGACCAGCTCTTCGATCGGGCGCGGCGCGATGACCACTCCGGCCGCGTGCAGCGATGCGTGGCGGGTCAGACCCTCCAACCGACTGCCGACTTCGATGATCTGACTCACTTCGCTGTCGTTCTCGGCCTCGGTGGTCAGCGCCTCGACTTCCTCGGCGGCGCTGCTCAGCGAGCGGGTCATGTCCGGAATCAACTTGGCGATGCGGTCCACCTTGGAGTATGGAATCCCCATCACGCGTCCCACGTCGCGCACCACCGCCCTCGCCGCCAGCGTGCCAAAGGTGATGATCTGGGCGACATGGTCGCGCCCGTACTTCTCACTGACGTACTGGATAACCTCACCCCGCCGACGCATACAGAAGTCGATGTCGATATCGGGGAGGCTGACCCGCTCCGGGTTGAGAAATCTCTCGAACAGCAAGTTGTATTGGAGGGGATCGATGTCGGTGATGCGCAGGGCGTAGGAAACGATCGACCCTGCCGCCGAGCCGCGCCCCGGACCCACCGGGATCCCCTGCTCGCGCGCATGTCGGATGAAGTCCCAGACGATGAGGAAGTAGCCCGCAAAGCCCATCCTCTTGATGACCTCGACCTCCTTGGCCATCCGGTGCCGGTACATCTCCTCGCTGAAACGCTCCAACACTTCCGCTCTCTTGGCGCGCAACTCACCGAGACGCACCTCGAGACCTTCCGAGGTCACCTTCTCGAAAAAGGTGTCGGCTGTGTAACCGGCCGGTATGGGAAAGGCGGGCAGGTGAAACTCGTCGGTGGCGATCTCGAGCCCGCAACGCTCCGCGATCGCCACCGTGTTCTCGATCGCCTCGCCGTCCTGGGGAAAGATCGACAGCATCTCATCCCCGGTCTTGAGATAGAACTCCTCGGAGGCGTAGCGAAGCCGATCGGTGTCTGAAAGAGTCTTCTGGGTACCGATGCACAGAAGGACGTCGTGCGCGAAGGCGTCCCCTTTCTTCAGGTAGTGGCAGTCGTTCGTCACTACCAGAGGAATCTCCTTTCGACGTGCGATGTCCCTCAGCACCTCGTTGGCCTGGCGCTGTGCCTCGATGCCGTGATCCTGAAGCTCGAGGTAGAAGTTGCCCTCGCCCAGAATCTCCCGGAACTCCATGGCCGTTCGTTCCGCCTCGTCACGATGGTGTCCCAGGATCTTCTCGTTGATCTCGCCTTTGAGACAGGCCGACAGCCCGATGATGCCCTCCGCGTGCTCGCGCAACAGCTCTTTGTCGATCCGGGGCTTGTAGTAGAAGCCCTCGAGATACGACCGCGAGGTGAGCTTGATCAGGTTGCGATACCCGGCCTCGTTTCTGGCCAGGAGCACCAGGTGGTTGCTGCGGCCCCGATCGCGCTCGCGCTCCCGGTGGCTCCCTTGAGCCACATAGGCCTCCATGCCGATGATCGGTTTGACGCCTTTCTTGTTTGCGCGCTGGTAGAAATCGACCGCCCCGAACATGTTGCCGTGGTCGGTCAGCGCCATGGCCGGCATACCCGCGGCCCGGGCCGCCTCCAGGACGTCGTCGGGGCGGTTGGCGCCGTCCAGAAGGCTGTACTGGCTGTGGAGGTGGAGGTGGACGAACGACGGCATCTGCTGGCGCGATCTCAGCGAATGGTATCAGATGTGCTGCGACCGCTTCCGCCTAGCGAATACCTAGCTGCTCTTGTGCGCGACGGCACATCTCGAGAGCCGTAGCGCCGGAGACCACACTGCTGGGAAGGCAGTCGGCCTCGCTCGGCAACAGACCACAGCGAGCCGTGAGTTGGCAGACAAATTCGACCGAGGAGGCTCCAGTCACCGGTGCCTCCCCCATACAGGCCAGCGGCGGCTGATGCTTGTTCAGCAGCAGCGTCAGGCTGGAGAGCACTTCTATTCGTCTGGCCTGCCGATCGGGTGAGAACTGGTGGAGATCGGTGTCCAATTCCATGAGCCCCAGATTGATCACCCGCACGATCTCCTCACGATGCGGATCATCCAGGATGTCGCTGGCGATCTTGGCCTCCGCCGGTCGGCCATAGCGAACTTCGGGGAAGAGCCAATAAAGAAGCGACGCCAGCTGGCTCCGGGTCAGAGCAGGGAGCTCGGCAAGTTGCCGAATCTCCTCGGGCAGCAACTGCAGGCGCCAACGGAATTTGGCCAGGGCCAGCTTGTCGACCAACTCGGTATCGTCGGGATACTCGGCGCTCAGCGACTGCAGAGCGCGCAGACCAAGGCTAGGGTCTCCGGCCTCGAGCTCCAGCTCCGCATACCTCTCCACCAACTCCCGATCCTGTGAATAGCTTCCGACAAGCAGACGCAGCGCCTCCAGCTCGGCTTCGGGCTCTTCCATCAGCGCTGCCACATCCGCCGTCAGCTGCAGCGTCGTCGCCTCCTCGGGCGCCCATTCCTGCAGCTGCGCCACGCCCCGGCTCGCCTCCTGGAGCCGACCCTGGTCGAGCGAGTCGTTGATGCGGTTGGCCATGATCTCGATCGCCCTGGATCGCATCTCGTCCGACCGCTTCAGAGCCAGGGGCTCGATATCGCTGACGGCGAAGTAGGCGGCGAACGCCCGGGGAATCTCGCCGGTTTTCTCGCTGCTCCGACCCAGGAGCAGCTGGGCGGCCACGTATTCGGGCATCTCTTCGGCTATCGATCGCATTCGTCCGATAGCCCGGTTGTAGTCCTTGGCCACAAAGTCGGCCTGTGCGGCCAGCACCGAGGCCGGATGAAGACCGGGATTGATCGCCAGCAACCGCTCGGCCCGCTGGTGAGCAAGCGCCGGCTCGCCCTCCACGATCAGCGTCCGGTGGATCTCGTCCAGCTGCCGTCGGGTCTCGGCGTCGATCGCCAACGCATAGCCGCGAGTCGGCGACACCAGATAGGGCTTGTCGGCCGAGGAGACAACGCTGGTCACCGGCCCACTCGGACCCCTGGAGGCGCACCCGACAAGGGCCACGGCCAGCACCACGGCTCCAACACGAGCGAGGCCGGGTACCGGAAGCTCGTAGCCGCGCGCGGGTCCGTTACTCCTGCGCTGATTCTTCGCCTGCATCGATGGCGACGACGCCATGCTTGTAGACCAGGGTCTCCTGCCCGTCTTGCTCGAGGACCAGCGCAAAGCGGTCGAAACGTTTGAGGTGTCCCTCCAACCGGTCACCCGTCACCAGTCGGACGGTGAGTTTGTCGCCGGCCTTGAGCTTCTGAAAGAGATAGCCGTCCTGGATGTTAATTGTCGTCTTCGGCATACGCCCCCCTTCGGCCAAATTCATTCCAAATGGCCACTATTTGTGGCAGCTCCCGCTCGATCTCATCGGCGGAAAACCAAGTTATGTTCTTCTCGTTCCGGTGCCAGGTCGCCTGTCTCTTGGCGAACCGGGTCGTCGCCCGGATCGTCTCTGCGATCGCTTCCTCGAGTGTAGTCCGACCTCTGGCGACTCCCGCCAGCTGGCGATAACCGATTGCCTGGAACGCCGGCAGGGAAGGGCTCAACCCTCGGTCGAGGAGCTCCACCACCTCTTCCACCCACCCCTCCTGCACCATGGACCGGACTCGATCCGCGATTCGATCGTACAAGATGGCTCGGGGCAGGGTCAATCCGATTCGTAACGCGGGTAGCGGCTGCCGGCCGTAGGGTCGCTCGGCTATCCAGGCCGCCAACGGACGGCCGGTTCCCAGGGCCACCGCCAGGGCCCGCAGGGTCCTTTGCGTGTCGCCCGGGGCCAGCCGATTGGCGGTCTCGGGGTCGAGTAGAGTCAACCCCAGTCGCTGTCGGGCCAGACCCTCGGCCCCCAGTCGGCGCCGCAGATAGTCGGTAAGCCGGGGATCGACCGGTGGAATCTCGGCGATTCCTTCGAGCAGGGCGCGCAGATACAGACCGCTCCCGCCCACCACGATCGGCACCTTGGACCGCTGCCCGATGTCCTCGATCGCCTGCCGGGCCCGCCGCGCAAAGTCCCCGGCCGAGAACTGCTCGTGGGGATCCAGGATATCGATCAGATGATGACGCACCCGTCGCCTCTCCTCGGCCGTCGGCTTGGCCGTTCCGACATCGAAGCCGCGGTAGACCTGGAGGGCATCGGCGTTGACGATCTCACCGTCGAGCTGCTCGGCCAGACGCATTCCCAACGCACTCTTCCCCACCGCCGTCGGGCCCAGGATGACCATCAAGGTGCCCATAATGGCGCCAGTTTAGCGCTCCGCGGCGGCACCCAATCGCGGGCTGCCCGGCAGCCCGATGTGGATCGGGCCGCTCCGGTGGAGGGTGAGGCGGATCATCCCGTGGCGATCGGTCCGCAGCACCCGGATACCGCGTCTCGTGAGCCGGTCGAGGGTCTCCGCGGACGGGTGGCCATAGCGGTTGTGGACCCCGGCCGAGATCAGCGCCAAGCGTGGGCTCAGGGCCTCGAGCAGGGCTACCGAGGTGGAGCTGCTGCTGCCGTGGTGGGGCACCTTGAGGATGTCGCAGCCGGAGGCCATCTCGGCAAGGGCCACGATCAGCTGTCTCTCTCCACCGGCTTCGACGTCCCCGGTCAGCAGGACACAGTGCCCGGCCGCCGAGGCCGCGAGCACCAGCGAGCGGTCGTTGCGGCCCCGGCGGTCACCCGCTCGCGGATGGAGGGCCAGCAGCTGCCAGTCCCCCACGACGGCCGACTCTCCGGCCCAGAGGACCCGCACCGGGAGCCCCGGTTTGGAGACCAGCTGGCGAGCACAGCGGGTTGCCGTCCATCCCGGGGCCGTCCAAATCTCACCTACCGGCAGATAGCCGACGATGTCCAGCAACCCGCCACAGTGATCCAGATCGGGGTGGCTCAGGACCACCGCCTCCAGCCTGCGGACGCCCAGCTCGGCAAGCACCGGCAAGACGACGCGGCCGCCGATATCGCCAAATCGCCAACCCCCACCGTCGACCAGCACCGCCCGGCTCCCTTGGCGCAAGAGCACCGACTCCCCCTGCCCCACATCCAGCACGATGATCTCCGGCGCGGCGGCTGGGGCGCCGGGTGCGGCCAGCCGGCAGGCCGCCAGACAGACGATGGCGGGCGCCAAGAGCCGCTTGGGCTGGAGGCAGATCGCCCCCACGGCCACCGCCAGCAGGGTTGCAGCCGGGGGTGAGAGGTGTAGCGGCCAGGCCAGTGTCCGTGCCGGAGTGATGCTACCGAGGGCGGCGTAGGGCCAGGCCAGCAGATCGAGGAGCGGCAGCACCAGCCGGCCGACCGGCGGCAGGATCAGCGCCACACAGCTCCAGATCAGACAACCGGTCAGGGTCAATGCCGTCCACGGTATGGCCAACAGATTCCACAACGGTGCCAGCGGGGTGACGAGATGAAAGGCGGGGAGCGCCCACGGCATCGTCGCCAGCTGGGCGGCCACGGTCGTCGCCAGTGGCAATCGCAGTCGGTCGGGCAGCACCGTCCAGCGTCGGGCAAAGATCGGCGCCAGATGGATGATGCCGGCGGTGGCGGCGACGGTCAGACAGAAACCCAGATCCCGTGGCAGTCCGGGCTCGATCAGGACCATCCCCCCGGCGACCAGCGGTAGGAGGTTGGCCGCCACCGGGGGACGTTCCAAACGGAGAGAGGTCCAGGCCACGAGCACCATCGCCGACGCCCGCAGCAGGCTCGGTCGTGGCCCCGCCACCAGGAGGTAGAGCACCACTGCGACACCCACGACGGCGAAACGACCGCCTGGCGGCAGCCCGGCACCCACCACCAACGAGATGCCGACCAGCAGCCCCACATGCAGCCCCGACAGCGCCAGCAGGTGCGACATGCCGGCCCGCCGCAGCGCTCGCCGCCAGCTCACCGGTGTGGCCCATCGCTCCCCCAGCACCAGAGTACGGGTGATGATGGCGCCGGGTCGCGTCCCCGATCCGGTTCGCAAGGCTTCGTCGAGACGCCGGCGCAGCCACTGCATGCGGTCGACGAGCAACTCGATATCCCTGCTGCCCGGCTCGGGCTCGATCAGGACTCTCGATTTCACCCACAGACGCCAGCGGCCCGCTGGGACCGGAGGGTGGTTGGCAAAACCGGCCGAGCGCCGCACATAGCCCCTGACCCGAAATCGGTAGCCGGCCGGCGGCGGCTCGCCGGCGGGCAGCGACAAGGAGATGGTCATCGGCCAGGACTCGACCCGTGTCCCTTGACGGAGAGTTTCCACCCGCAGGGGCACCGACAACCGCTCCTGGTGCTCGCTCCAATGGCCGGCCAAATGGCCGACAAGGGTCACCGGTCGCTGCTGGTCGGGGAAGAGGTGCCGGTCGGTGGGCAGTCGACCGCCATCGGTCGCGGCACCGAGAAGACCCAGTGCCAGGGCGGCCACGTTCCAGCCGGCGCCTCGGCGAAGAGTCAGCCCGAGTGCCAGCAGAACCGTGACCAGGGGTATCGAGACCGCCGTAGCCGGCCCGCCCACAGTGGCACCAGCCACCAACGCCGCTACGGGCGCCAGCACCGGGGCCTTCCACGTCTCCACACCCAATAAGGACGGAAGACGCCCCGGGAATCTTCTGCCGTGAGGCTAGTCCGACACCGCCGTTCGTAGCGAAGCGGCGTAGGTGCCTGTAGATGCAAGGCTTGCGAGGGAGGGCCTGCGAAGGCGTACTCGAAGTACGTTGAGTAGGCGCGAGCGAGCGTAACGCAGCAGGACCAACCCTGGAGCTGCGCTCCAGGTCGGTGCCCAGGCAGATACGCCGCTGCAGTAGAAGGGCGGTGAGAAGGTCGGGCTAGATCTCGCCCTGGGCTTCCGGGGAGAACAAGGAGAGGACGGGGAGCCTCGCTCGGCGTCTGACGGCCTGGTCGAAAAGCCGCTCGCGCACCGCGGGACGCTCGTCGACCGGCAGCCGGCTCTCCAGCCGCACCAGCACCGCCTCGACGTGGCGCTCGATCTCGGCGGTACCTTCCGGGGTGATCCCGGCGCGCAGCTCCTCCATCACCTTTCGATCGAGGACCGAGAGCTCGTGTTCAACATCCTGCATTCCCCCCTCGAGCTCGAGGATCTCTCGGTGCAGGCGGTCCCGCCCGGGGAGTGAGTCCGGCAGCGCCGTCGCCAGGCTGAGGAGACGGGCGCCGATGTCCATCTCGACTCGCTCGCCCCGGGCTGCGGGGGCCGCCAGCTCTTGCCTCGCCGCCCAGGCCCGCTCTACCGCGGATTGACAATATTTGAGGCTGCGCACGGTACTCTGTTTGCCGGCCTCGGCGCGCTGGCGGAAGAGCTCTTCCAACGTCGAGCAGACGAGATCGAGAGGGATACCTGTGCGGTGCCAGCCGCGGGCGATCTGCCAATCGGTCGGCGACAACAAGAGAGGTGCCCCGCGCAAGCGGATGAAAACCTCTTCTATTGCCCGAAAGTAGGCGTGGTCCGCGGCCGAGTTGTCATCGGTTGCGGTCATAGATCAGCTTCAAGCCCACCAGGGTGAGACCGGCATCGACCTCGTCGATGTGTCTCGAGCCGGAGGCGATGAGCTCGGCCTCGCCGCCGGTGGCGACCACCCGTTGCACTTCGGGAATCTCCTTCAGGAGCCGCTCGAGGATGCCGTCGACCAGACCGATGTAGCCATAGAAGAGACCCGACTGCATGGCACCGGCCGTGTGCTCGCCGATCAGCTGGTCGGGCTTTTGGATTTCTACCTGATAGAGGCGTGACGCGTGCGAGAAGAGCGCCTCGGCGGAGATGGCCAGACCCGGCGCGATGATGCCGCCGGCATACTCTCCAGCCGGGTTGACGACATCGAAGGTCGTGGCGGTGCCGAAATCGACGACGATTACCGGCGCCCCAAACCGCTCACGGGCCGCCAGGCTGTTGACGATCCGATCGGCCCCTACCTCCACCGGGTTTTTGTAGCGGATCGGCAACCCCGTCTTGATACCCGGCTCGACAAAGAGGGGTGGCTGACCGAAGGTCTCCCGCGATAATTTGTCGAACGCCGAATGGAGAGGTGGGACAACCGAGGAGATGATCACCCCGGTCGCCGCGCCGGGATCGAGGCCGGCCTGCTCGAACAGCGGCAGCAGCAAAGCCGCGTACTCGTCGGCGGTCCGCTCGATGTCGGTGGAGAGGCGAAAGTCCCTGGCCAACTCGTCGTCGACATAGACACCGAGGACAGTGTTGGTATTGCCCACATCCACGGCGATCAAGAGCTCGCTTCTGGCACCCATCGCTTCTCCTCCTGGCAGGCTAGCTCAAGTCTCCCGCCACCACCAGCTGGTCACCACTCTTCGATTCGAGCCGCAGGAATCCCCGCTCATCGAAGCCGGCAAAGGTCCCCTCCACCAGCCCTGCGGGTGTCCGGCAGCGAATGTGGTCACCCCGGTTGTGAACCGACCGCTGCCGGTAACGCTCGACGGCAGTCTCCAGATCGCCGATCTG
This sequence comes from Acidobacteriota bacterium, assembly GCA_006227875.1. Taxonomy (GTDB): domain Bacteria; phylum Acidobacteriota; class Thermoanaerobaculia; order Multivoradales; family JAHEKO01; genus M0029. Next base: position 6,530 of record SBFI01000417.1, on the reverse strand, counting down.
GCGGAGCTCGGCGGCCACCGCGGCAACCAGCCGACCCGTCGTCTCGGGCAGGGCGGGTGCTTCACCCGTCTCGAGCTCGATCGATGTGGCCGCCTCCACCGGCAGCTCGTCCGCGGTCTGCGAGTGGTTGACGCCAAAGCCGATGATGGCAACTGCACCATGCTCTCCCATGGCCAGTGACTCGATCAGGATGCCGCCGATCTTTCGACCACCGACAACCAGGTCGTTTGGCCACTTGAGACGGCAATCCCGATCCAGCATCCCACCCAGACCATCGGCCAGACCCACGGCCACGAGCAGCGGCAGGGCGACGAGTTGTTGGCGGTCGGGTAGCGGCAGTATCCAGGATACGTAGACACCTTTTGCCCTGGGGCTCGACCAGCGACGGCCCCGGCGGCCGCGACCCCCGGACTGTTCGAGAGCGACGACCAGTGTGGCCGGCGGCGGGTTGCCGGCCGCCAGACACTCAGAGGAGATCTCGCGCGCCAGGAGATTGGTCGAATCGACCGTCTCCAACAGCACCAGGTTATCCACCCGCGACCGGTCCGGTCGCCAGAACCCTTCGAGATACCGTCCAAGATCCATGGTGGACGACGGGTGTGGCCGCTTTCTACGAGCCCGCGGAAGAGAGCCCTGCGCGGATACTCTCGAGCCGGTTCTGCATCTCGGCCAGCCGGCTCCGATTCCGCTCGACAACCGCTGCCGGTGCCTTCGACAGGAATTCTTGGTTGGCCAGCAAGCCTTCGGCGTGGGCGATCTGCTCACCGAGACGCTTCAGCTCGCCCTCCAGGCGAGCCAGCTCCTCGCCGCTGAGCTCCTTTTCGGGGGTCAACAGCCCTAGGCGAATACCGGCGATGACGTCTCTGCTGGCCTCCTCGGGGGCCGGACCGAGCTCGAGCGTCTCGAGGCGGGCCAGGGTGACGACGAGGGGCCGCTGGCCGGCCCAGAAGTCCGACTCCTGCACGCTTTCGGGCTCCAGATAGAGAGTGACCAGCTCTTTTGGCGCGATCTTGAGCTCGGCGCGAAGATTCCGTACCCAGGTCACGACCTCGATAAGCTTCTGCATCCGCTGTTCGATCTCGTCGTCTTCCCAGACCGCGACCCGCTGGGGGTAGGGCGCCAAGACAACCGTTTCGGGGTGGATGCGCTCCCGTCCGGACAATCGCTGCCACAGCTCCTCGGTGAGAAACGGCATCACCGGGTGGAGCAATCTGAGGCTGCGATCGAGCACCGTCAGCATCACCTCCCCCACCATCGGCCGGGGAGCGGTTCCCATCAACGCGGGCTTGGCCAGCTCGATATACCAGTCGCAGAGCTCGCCCCAGAAGAAGTGATAGAGGCGCTGACAGGCTTCGTCGAACCGAAAGGTCTCGAATTTCTCATTGACCTCCGCCGCCACCCTGGACAGCCGGGAGAGAATCCAGCGCTCTGGTGCCTCCAGCCCCTCGACTTCGATGGTCTCGCAGACTTCTGCTTCGCCGACCCGCGACAGGGCAAAGCGTGTGGCGTTCCAGATCTTGTTGCCAAAGGCCCGATAGCCGGCCATGCGCTCCAGATCCAACGGGATGTCTCTTCCCGGGCTGTCGAGGATGGCGAGGGTAAAGCGAACGGCGTCGGCTCCATACCCATCCACGATCTCGAGAGGATCGACGGTGTTGCCGCGGGTCTTGGACATCTTTTGTCCCTCGGCATCCCGGATCAACCCGGTGAGATGGACCGTATGGAAGGGCAGCTGGTCGGTGAAGTGGAGCCCACTCATCACCATTCGGGCCACCCAGAAAAAGATGATGTCGAAGGCCGTCACCAGCACGTCGGTCGGATAGAAGGTCTTCAAATCCTCGGTCTCGTCGGGCCAGCCGAGAGTCGAGAACGGCCACAGGGCCGACGAGAACCAGGTGTCCAAAACATCCGGGTCCTGGGTCAGATCCTCGGTGCCGGCTGCTTCGATCGCCTCTTCCAAGCTGTGGGCGACAAAGCACTGACCGTCTGCCGTGTACCAGGCGGGAATCTGATGACCCCACCAGAGCTGACGGGAGATGCACCAGGGTTTGATGTTGTCCAGCCAGTGCTTCCAGGTCTTGCCCCAGGTATCGGGAACGAGTTGCAGATCCCCGTCCTCGACCGCCTCGAGCGCCCGCTGGGCCGCGACCGAGACATCACTGAACCATTGTGTGGAGACCAGTGGCTCGATCGGCACGCCGCTTCGCTGGCAGTGGCCGACATTGTGGGTATAGGGCTCGATCTCGACCAGGTATCCCTGATCCCGGAGCATCGACACGATCTTCTCGCGAGCCTCGAATCGATCCAGCCCGACAAACTCCTCCCCCGCCTCAGCCGTCATCCGGCCCTTGCGATCGATGACCTGGATCCCGGGCAGGTCGTGACGCTTGCCGATGTCGAAGTCGGCCGGGTCATGAAATGGCGTGACCTTGACCATACCGGTGCCAAACTCCCGGTCGACCACGTCATCGGCGACAAACGGGAGCTTTCGTCCCAGCAGCGGGAGAACGGCAAACCGGCTCTCGAGCTCACCAAGCCGCTCGTCGTCGGGATGCACCGCGATGGCCGTATCCCCCAGCATGGTCTCCGGTCGAGTGGTGGCCACCACGATTCGCTCTTCGCTGCCGTCGATGGGATAGGCGATATGGTAGAGCTTGCCCTGAACCGTCTTCATCTCCACTTCGAGGTCGGAGATCGCGGTTTCGAGGCCCGGCGACCAATTGACGATGTACTCGTCGCGGGTAATGAGCCCCTCGCGGTAGAGCCGTACAAACGCTTCACGCACCGCCCTGGAGAGCCCTTCGTCGAGGGTGAACCGCTCCCGACTCCAGTCGCAGCTGGCGCCCAGCTTGTCGTGCTGGCGACGGATGTTGCCGCTGTGCTTGTCGGTCCAGTCCCAGGCGCGCTCGAGGAAAGCCTCGCGACCGAGGGTCTTGCGATCGAGCCCCTCCTCGGCGAGCTGACGCTCGATCATGAGCTGGGTGGCGATGCCGGCGTGATCGGTGCCGGGGAGCCAGAGGGCGTTGAATCCAGACATCCGCTTCCACCGAATCAGTAGATCCTGGATGGTGGCTTGCAGGGCGTGTCCAACGTGCAGGGAGCCGGTGACGTTCGGTGGCGGAATCATGATGCAGTACGACGGCTTCCCCGAGGGCGCACTCGCCTCGAAGAACCCCTTGTCGGTCCACCACTCTTGCCACCGAGCCTCGTAGCTCGCGGGCTCGAACCGTTTGTCCATTTGGGTCAGTCGACCTGCTCTTCCAGCTCGCGCAGACGGCTCTTGATGACGATTTCGGCCAGGTCGGGTATGACCTCCCAGGAGATCTCCCGCACGATGTCTTCGCCGAGGTACTCGACTACCTTGCGAGCGATACGCTCGACATCCTCCTCCGACAGCTGGGGGTCGGCCGCAACTGACTCGGTGGCGGAAGAAGGTGCCGGGGCTACAGGGGGTTCCGCTTCGACGGGCGGTGCGACCGGTTCGGGCATTTCCTCAGCCACAGGCTCGGGTTCGACCTCCGCGGGGACGAATGCCATCTCTTCCGCCGCACTCATGGTCACCTCGGGCTCGGGCTCGACCTCGGCGGAGACGATCTCTACTTCTTCCGCCACGGTTGGGATCTCCTCCGGCACCATCGGCTCGATCTCCGCCTCGACAACCGGTTCGGGCGGCTCCACTCGCAGGGAGGAGATATCAAAACCCGTGTCCTTCTCGGGCTCCACCGGTTCGTGCTCCGCCGGCTCGGGAATGGGTGGCACCGGTGTATCGATCGCCGCCGCCATCTCCTCCGGCTCGGGCTCGGCCTCGATCTCGGCAGCCGATCCGGCCGTGCTACCCACCAGACCCTCGACCATCTGTAGGAGCTCCTGCGAATCGAAGGGCTTCTTCATATGGGCATCGGCGCCGGCGTTCTGTGCCTCGTCTTCATCGAAGAGCTCGAAAGTGCCAACCAGCAACAGAACCGGCACCCCGGGGTGAGCGCTCTTGACCTGACTGCAGACCTCGTAGCCCGAAGCCCCGGGCATGTGGACATCGGCGATCACCAGGGTCGGCGTGATCTCCCCCAGCTTGGCGAGAGCGTGATCCCCGTCGCTCACCGAAACGACGTCGAAATCCTCTTCCATAAAGGTCAGCTCAACGACCTTTTGAATCGTGAGGCTGTCGTCGGCCAGAAGAATGGTCTTGCTCATAAACTCTCCGATGGGTTCAAGATACACGTCACCGGCGGACGGGACCCACTGCGTCCCACGGTGCGAAAAATTCTAGCAGGTCTAGCCTGTCACTGTGAAAGGGGTCACTCTACAAGGAGATGGCGCGAGATCACCAGCCGCTGCATTTCACTGGTGCCCTCATAGATGCTGGTCACACGCACGTCGCGATAGAGCCGTGAGATCTCGTACTCCTGGCTGAAGCCGTTGCCCCCGTGAACCTGGAGGGACCTGTAGCAGGCCCGATTGGCCGCCTCCGAGGCAAACAGCTTGGCCTCGGCCGCCAACCGTCCTCCCGCGCGGGTGCCCTCGGCCAGCGCTGCCGCCCAGGTCAGGCTGCGGGCCGCGTCGAGCTCGGTAGCCATCTCGGCAATCGACATCTGGATGGCCTGGTGCTTGGCGATCGGCACGCCAAACTGGACCCTCTCCTTGGCGTAGTCGACCGCAAGCTCCAGTGCCCGTTGGTGAATACCCACCGCCTGGGCGGCGATCCCCAGACGAGAGTGGTCGAGCGTGGCCAGCGCGATCTTGAATCCCTGCCCCTCCTCCCCCAACAGGTTGCCCGCCGGAACGCGACAATCGCTGAAAACGAGCGGTGCGGTGCGCGAGGCGTTGAGCCCCAGCTTCTGCTCGGGTGTGCCGACGGCAAAGCCCGGCGCCTCCTTGTCGACCACAAAGGCGCTGATACCCCTTTTGCCGGCTTCCGGATCGGTGCGTGCCACGACGACGTAGTAGGCTGCGAACCCCGCATTGGTGATCCAGGCCTTCTCGCCATTTAGAACCCAGTGATCGCCGTCGCGGACTGCGGTGGTGCGGAGCGAGCCGGCGTCGCTACCCGAGCCCGGCTCGGTGAGGCCAAACGCCCCCAGGAATCCTTCCCCGGCAAGCCCGGGGAGAACTTCCCGTTTGAGCTCCTCACTGCCAAAGGCCACGATGGGCCAGCAGCAGACGGAGTTGGTGACACTCATGGTCACCGCTACCGAAGGACAGACCCGAGCCAGCTCCTTGACCGCGACCACATAGGAGAGCAGATCGAGACCAGCTCCCCCGTACTCTTCGGGCACCAGCATTCCCAGCAGCCCCATCTCCCCCATCTCCGCCACTATCTCGGCAGGAAACTCGTGGTTCTGGTCCCGTTCGGCGTTTCCCGGGCGGATTCTCTCCTCCGCAAAGCGCTTGACCTCCCGCTGGAGCAGGCGCTGTTCCTCGTTGAGGCCGAAATCCATGGGTGGGGTCCCTCCGCCGGCGTCTTGACCGATCAGGACTCGCTCAGGAGTGCTCGAGAACCCAGTCGGCGATCACCAGCTTCTGGATCTCGCTAGTGCCCTCGTATATCTCGGTGATCCTGGCGTCGCGAAAATAGCGCTCGACGTTGTACTCGCGAATGTAGCCGTAGCCGCCGTGGATCTGGAGCGCCTTGTTGGTGACCTTCTGCGCCATCTCGGAGGAGAAGAGCTTGGCCTGCGCGGCTTCCAGGGTGTAGCGCTTCTGATTCTCCTTGGCCCAGGCGGCCTTCCAGGTCAGAAAGCGGGCGGCGTCGATCTCGGTCGACATGTCGGCAAGGTAGAACTGGATGGCCTGAAACTCAGCGATGGCGCGGCCGAACTGCTCCCGTTCCTGGGCGTAGGCCATGGCCTCCTCGAAAGCCCCCTGGGCGATGCCCACCGCCTGCGCGGCGATGCCGATGCGGCCCCCATCGAGGGTGGCCATGGCTATCTTGAAGCCGTCACCCTCTTCGCCGAGCCGCTGGCTCGCCGGCACCCGCATGTCCTGGAAAGCCAACTCGGTGGTGCCGGAGGCATTGACCCCCAGTTTCCACTCGTGCCCGCCGTGGCTGTAGCCGGGTGTATCGGCCGGGACGATAAAGGCCGTGATCGCCTTGTGTCGCTTCTCCGGGTCGACGGTGGCAAAGACCAGGGCGATATCGGCGTCGGTGCCGTTGGTGATGAAGAGCTTGTTGCCGTTGAGGATGTAGTCGTCGCCGTCCCTTCTTGCCAGCGTCCGCAAAGCCGAGGGATCGCTGCCGGCCTGCGGCTCGGTGAGGGCAAAACACCCCAGCTTCTTGCCGTTCGCCAGCGGGGTCAGGAACTTCTTCTTCTGCTCCTCGTTGCCAAAATCCTGGAGCGGGTCGCAGACCAGGGAGTTGTTGACCGAGAGAATGACGCCATTGCTGGCACAGACCCGGCTGATCTCTTCGATCACCAGGCAGTAGGAGACCGTGTCCATCCCCGCCCCACCGTACTGCTCGGGAACGGTTACACCGGCAAGTCCGAGCTCGCCGGCCTGATCGAACAGGTCGCGTGGGAACTTACCACTTTCGT
>SBFI01000276.1 GCA_006227875.1 Acidobacteriota bacterium | reverse complement strand
TGGCGCGATGTTGGACAACCTGAAAGAGGACACCCAGCGGCTCAAGGTCATCAAGACCAAGTCGTTCCCCTGGTACGTGTTGGAGTCGCTGCTCTTCGAGAACGGCTACCAGGCGGTGGTCCTGCACCGGATCGCCCACTGGTTCAAGAGCCGCAAGATCCCGGTTCTCGGACCCTTCTTTGCGCGCCTGTCGCTGTGGCTCACCGGTGTCGATATCGATCGCCCCGGGGGCGGTTATCGGGCCCGGTCTGATGATCAGTCACGGGGTGGGAATCGTCATCGGCGACGGCGTGCGCATCGGCGCCAACGCCCAGCTGCTCCACCAGGTAACGCTGGGGGCCGCGTCGGTGAGGCGGCGCGAGATGCCGCGGGTCGGCGACGATGTCTTTATCGCCGCCGGCGCCAAGCTCATCGGCGACCTCGAGGTCGGCAACAACGTGTTCGTCGGCGTCAACACTCTGGTCACCGAGAACATCCCGGATAACAGCAAAGTCACCGCCGAAGTGCCGCTGACCATCACCACCAAATAGAAGCGAAGCGGCCGGCCCGACCACGCGCCTTCGGCGCGCGGTGCCCGCCGGCCGAACCGTTCGGTCTCCCCGTTGAGTCTCCCGATGCTCGCTCCGGGTGCGCGCGGGCGATCCACCAATGCGGTCGGCTGCAGCGCCCGGCGGCGCCCGCAGAGCCGCTTCGCTTCCGGCCCGCGTCAGTCTTTCCTTCGGAGATCGGTGACGCGGGCCTGCGCTGCGGGCTGGATCCCGCCGGCTGCGCCTTGCCGACCACAGGTGGATCCTCGCCCGTGCTCGACGTCGCTCGCACCGGAAGCCTCACCGGGGAGACACAGGAGCGGCCCGTGTCAGACCTCGCGGGGTGGTGACGGGTCGGTGGTCTGCCGACGGAGCGACTAGGCGCTGAGGAGAAAGCCAGGGCATTACCGAGACCATGGAGCGTGCGCGGTTGGAGCGGAGTGGCAGACCACCGACCCGTTGCCGACCCGCCGTAGCTGCCCGGGTTCGGGACCGGAGGGGGCTCACCGCAGCGGAGCCATCCTCCCGCGCAGCGGAGGGGAGCCCCCGGAGGTTCCGGGACCGGGCCACCACAACCCATCAGGATGATGCCACGACCCGGCCGGCACAGGGGCCGGCCGCTTCGAGAGCTGGTGCTGTGCTCAGGTGGCTACGGGTGCGGTGGTCCAGCGGAGGTCGGGGCCGAGCTCGCCGCTTTCCATCAACCCCTTGATGTGCTTGAGGCGGATGTAGCGCCGGCCCTCGACGTCTTCCTTGGTGAGGTTGGCGGCCTGGTAGGCGGCGTAGAGCTCTTCGGCGCCCTGGCGGGCGTTCCACTGCGGCTTGAAGGCCGGCAACATCTCGGCGATCTTGCTGCAGTCGACCCGATAGGTGCGCTTGTCGGGTCCGGCGTCGGCGGCGTAATCGATGCGTGAGCCGGGGACCACCTCGGCCACGATCTCGGCCAGCTCGCGGATGCGGTAGTTCTCCGACGGCCGGCAGACGTTGAAGGCCTGGTTGTGGATCGCCTCGCGCGGTGCCTCGGCGGCGGCGATCATGGCGGCGACGATGTCGCGCAGATGGACGATCGGCCGCCAGGGGGTGCCGTCGCTCATCATGTAGACCCGACCGGTGGTGTGGGCGTGCGCCACCAAATTGTTGAGCACGATGTCCAGACGCAGGCGGGGTGAAACCCCGTAGGCGGTGGCGTTGCGCATAAAGGTGGGGCTGAAGTTGTCGTCGGCGAGCGCGGCAAAAGCCTGCTCGGCTTTTACCTTGGCGATGCCGTAGGGAGTGACCGGGTTGAAGTCGGCCTCTTCGTCGAGCAGATCGTCACCGGCGGCACCATAGGTGCTGCAGGAGGAGGCAAAGACAAAGCGCTCGACCCCCACCTTCTTGGCCAGCTTGGCGAGCCGCACCGAGCCGTCGAGGTTGATGTCGTAGGTCAGATCCCCATCGATGTTGCCCAGCGGGTCGTTGGAGAGGGCCGCCAAGTGGAGAACCGCGTCGAAGCCCTCGAGGTCGGCCGGCTCAACATCGCGAAAGTCTCTGCGAATCGAGGGGACCGCGGGCGGCTCCTGATCGCCGAATCGGCAATCGTCGAAGAGACCGGAGTCGAGACCGACCACCTCGTGACCGGCGTCGATGAGCATCGGAACGGCCACCGCGCCGATAAAGCCCTGATGACCGGTGAGAAGAATGCGCATGAGATGGCTCCGGGGAGTCTGGATTTACCGCGACATACGGCGAGGCGGGTGGATGATAGCACCGTCGAGGGAGAGGGCTTAGGGGCTTAGCCCGCCCAACCCCCCGCCCGGGCTTAGAGGCGTAGGGGCCAAGAAAGGATCGGTGCTCCGGGACAAAGCGGCCGGCCTCCGTGCCGGCCGGGTTGGGTGGGGGGCCCCTAAGCCCCTAGGCCCTTAAGCCCTTACGCCCTCCTCCACCTCTTCCAGCAAATCCGCATCGACCAGCGCCTCCGCCGCCTCGGCAATCCGGACGAACCCCATCCCCGACCTCTCCGCGATATCCAAAAGCGTGTGCTCGCCGTCGGAGAGATTGAGCACCCAGAGCCTGGCGAGCTGTTGGTCGCGGCCCTCGGTGCCGCCGCCGAGCGAGCCGTAGAGACCACGTTTGCCGAGCTGCGGCTCGCATTTGGGGTTGAGGTTGCGGAAGCGGCGGTTCTGCTCGAGGATCTTGACCACCTCGAGGTACATCTCCAGTGAGCCCTGGAGGGACTCGTCGGTGACCAGGTCGAGGTTGTCGGCCGAGGTGTGGTACTCGGGATACCTACCCCAGGGTGTCCGCGTCAACGAGCCCACCGCGAGATCGAAGCCGGGTGAGCAGTACTGCCGCTCGTCATAGCCAAAGGGGACGAAGTCCTCGACCCGGTGATCCTCGCCGGCGTCGCGGAGTGCCACCCGCACGGCCCGGTCGATCTCGGCATCGCCCTGCCGGCTCCGCTTGTAGTGGAACCGACCCGGGTCGCCGAGATTGGCGGCCACCAGCCCGGCCCGGATGCGCTGGGCGTTCTCCTCGTTACGCGCCAGCCAGGTGATCGAGCCGATGGTTCCGGGGATAAAGAGAAATCGGTAGGTGTATCGCCGCTCCACGGCCCCAAGAGCCCTGGCTAGAAAGACCGCCACCGCCAGGCCCGAGAGGTTGTCGTTGGCCAGCGACGGGTGGCAGACATGACAGGAGATGAGGATCTCGGCTTCGCTCTCGCCGGGCAGCACCACCTCGCCGTAGGTCAGGTGGCCGGGCTCGAGGCTCGAGTCGATCACCACCTCGTACTCACCTTCTTCGAGCGTATTGCGCCGGTCATGGCTCAGACAGAAGCCCCAGGTCTCGTTGTAGTAGGAGGTGCGGTAGGGAATCACGTCGGGTTGCTCGGGAAGCGAGTGGAGGCGCTCCTGGAGCTCGTCGAGCGCCAGCGTTTGCCTCACCGGCACGCTGTAACCGACCACGTGCAGATTGTGCTCGCCAAAGTCGACGACCTTCTCCCCGCGGGGATCTTTGATGAAGGCGTCCCGGATGTTCCACTCATTGGGAACCGTCCAGTCGAAAACCGGTGTTCCCGAAGGCACCTCGATGATCTCGAGCGGCACCAGCTGCCGAATAGTCTCCAGGGTGCGACGGACACCGTCGCCGGTGATGCTGCGACAGATCGGATAGAGCTCGGTCATCAGCCGGCGCATCTCGCCGGCACTGTCGGCCACGCTCAGCTCGAGAATGTCGGGGCTCATGGGAGGTATTTTCTACGAGGCAAAGTCGGGGTAGCTGCGGTCGCGGTCCGACATGGCGGTGGGATGGGCAGGCCAGTCGATGCCAAAGGCCGGATCGTCCCAGCGTACGCCGCGCGCCGAGTCGGGATAGTAGAACTCCGACATCTGATAGAGCACCTCGGTGTTGTCCTCGAGGGTGAGAAAGCCGTGGGCGAATCCACCGGGGATGTAGAGCATCGTCCG